>VBQP01000001.1 GCA_008297795.1 Thermoplasmata archaeon
GAATGATAGAATGGAGAAAGGAAGGCAGCATAGTCAGAGTTGAAAAGCCAACCCGTCCTGACAGAGCTCGCTCTCTCGGCTACAAAGCCAAGCAGGGATTCATAGTTGTGAGGGCGAAAGTAAGGAGAGGGGGGCTCAGAAAACAGCGCCTGAATTCCGGAAGGAAGCCATCAAGGATGGGTGTAAAGAAAATAACAGGGGGGAAATCAACGCAGAGAATAGCAGAGGAAAGAGTTGCGAAGCACTACCCCAATATGGAAGTTCTGAATTCCTACAAGGTGGGGGCTGACGGAAAACATCATTTTTATGAAGTCATTCTTGTGGACAGAAGCCACCCCGCAATACTTAACGATAAGGATATAAACTGGATAGCAGGAGAAAAGAACAGGGTTTACAGGGGCAAGACCTCTGCAGGAAAGAAAGGAAGAGGGCTGAGGAACAAAGGGAAAGGGGCTGAGAAAATAAGGCCCAGTATTAGAGCGAACAATAGGAGAGGAAAGTAGGAATGGAATCTCTCTTCCATTATGTTATTCTAAAGGTATTCTGCTATTCTACTGAGTCGGAGGAGAAAGTAAGAGAATCTCTGGTGTTTGCAGGCTACGGAAATAAAAATGAAGATGCAGAAGTGGAAGTTCAGGCTCTTGAAGGAAGTTTTGGCGATGAAATAAAAGTCATGGAATTAAAGATTGAGAAGGCGAGAGACATAAAAAATCTCTGGAGAAATATCATCCCATTCTTGGATGTTGATGACGCGGATAAAAGCATTGACGAAGAATGTTTTTTTCATATGAGGTTGAGCAAGGAAAGGGCATTCAACGGACATATAATGCCTGCAGATGACAACAATATCATATCTCTAAAGGGAAAAGTAAAATCATTTCCCTCTTCAAGAGAAAATGCAGTATCTATCATAAAAGATGCAATATCCAGATACCATAAGAATTAATAGTGAGAATCGCATACATTCTTGATGGAAAAAGTCAATGTTACATGCCCAAACTGCGGCAAAGATTTTGAAGTCGATGTAAATGCCACCCGTGGCAAATGTCCCCACTGCAAAATATCCCTCATTTTCGAGAACGTTGAAGAAAAACATGCCGAAAACAAACCCAAACCCGAAGTCGGGAAGCAGAGAAGGAGGAAGGGTGTACTGGAGGAAAAAGTGAACATATCCTATATCGAAAGATTCGTTGATTCCCTCTCCGGGGAATTTTCCCCTTCACCATCAAAAATTTCGGATATTGCAGTGATAGACCTTATAGAAGAAGAATCAGGGGAAACAGATATAGAAAAAAAAGTGGATAAAATATTAAAAACTAGAGGGTGAATACCCACACCTCAGTTTCTTCTGGCAGGTCTTCCTTCTCTATCTCTATTTCATTTGCAACATGCCTTATTTTGTATTCCCTTCCCGCATTTTCAAGGAAAGGGTCAACTCTTTCTATCGGAAGTGATAGCCCGCCGATTTTGTAATGCATCGGCACCACCACCTTCGGACCTATCTTTTTGCATATCTCCACTGCCTCGTCTGCATCAACTGTAAAAGTTCCGCCAACAGGTATAAAGAGTATGTCGACATTGCCTATTTTCTCTGCCATTTTGTCATCTATGACATGCCCGAGGTCGCCAACATGCAAGAAGGTTATGCCTTCCACTGTGAACTTGAACATATTTATTTCTCCTCTCTTGGCGCCCCCCTCCTTATCATGGTATGCTTTGAACGACTCTATTTTCACCCCCTCTATTTCCTCGTTTCCGCCCCTTACAACTATGGTTCCCTCTTTCTCCACAACCTTTACCTTGTTGTGGTCGTAGTGGTCATGTGTTACAAGAACGATGTCTGCCTTTATGTTGGGCGGTTTTATCCCTATCGAGCTTCCGTCATGCGGGTCTGTTACAACTGTTATCCCGTCAGATACCTCAAAACATGCATGCCCATGCCATCTTATTTTTATCATATTATCCTCCAAATATCCTTTTTATTTTTCCCCACAAAGTTTCCTCTGAGAATGGGACTTTTTCGTACCACTTTCCGTCAAACCACAGTTTTACATTTCCGGAACTGTCTATATTTACTGCTATTTTGTTCTCTTCCGCTGTTTCTGTGAGTTCTCCCCGGTATACGGGTACATTTTCATGCACCTTTTCCTTTATTTTTACCTCTGCTGTCCTGCCCTTTATGACAATGGATGCATTTTCCGGACCTATCTCCTCTGCCACGACCGCTCTTTTCTCCTTTGGAACCTTTTCTGCAATCATTTTCTTTGCTTCTCTGACCCATTCCTTGAATCTCCTCTCAGAAACGCCTATCTTGGCTGCAACTTCCTTTTTTGCCTTGGAAAGTTCCTCAATTGTTCTTATTCCATGCTTTTCGAGTTTTTTTCTGAAAGCATCCCCTATGCCCTTTACGTCTGTGAGAAGACGCATTTTCATCGCCTCCTCCTTCCATTTGGCAAGAGTCTGTTCCCCTATTCCTGCAGCCTTCGACACACTTTTTATGTTCATCTCTCTGAGGTCATAGACTGTTTTAATCCCTGCCTTCTTCAGCTTATTTGCATATTTGGGACCAATGCCCTTTATCTCAGTAATTTTCATAATCCCCATAGGTGTATTGATATGGCAATATAAAAAATTTAAGTGGAAAAGATTTTAATGGCGTGAGCATTGCAAATCAATGGAAAAAATACCCCTGGTTTACATAAAAAGGGGGAAGGCGGTGGAGGGCAAAAAACGTTTGGATGCAGTTGAAAAACTCAAGGAACTCAGGAAATCTTATGAGATGGTTTATGTGCTGGATCTTGACGGAGTGAATAAAAACAGGCCGAATCTGGATTTGTACCGGAAACTTTCAGCAAAGCCGTTCCTGTGGATAGACTCTCTTCCAAGGCACATTGAAGATGTTATGGACATTGTGATTGTTGGAGCGAAAAGAATAACAGTTGGGGATACAATGGGCGACAAGGAATTGAGAGAAATAAAAGACATGTGCGACATAGAAATATTTCTCAGAGGAGATGATGCAAGAAGAGCAGCAGAAAAGGTAATGAAGTTTGGGCTTGACGGAGTTGTGATCGTTTCCGACAAGGAGAAAGTGGACGTGCCTGCCTGGGGCGTGTATCCTGAGGAGGGCATTGTGAAAAAGTTATGGTGATGATATGGAGAAGATGGAACAGCTTGTAGCATTTCTTTTCCAGAGAAGCGGGAAAAAAGTGATGAGAGACAGTGATATATATGCGGCGCTTTCATATGAATTGGGATGGCTGACACCAGCCCAGTCAATGGTTTTGATAAAGGAATGTCTGGATAAAGGGTTGCTCAAGGAAGTAGAAGGTGGCTACACCCCTGCCTTTGAATATGAAAGCATTGAGATTCCTCTCGGATTCAAAATAAACGGTAGCGAGTTTGAGGTACCGCATGAGAAGGGCGAGAAAGAACTTCTCCCCTCCATTATCTCAGAAATCGAGGGCAGGGGGATGAAAAGAGAGAGCGCAGAGAAAGAAATAAGGAGAATATCGGAAAAGGAGAGAGTAATACCGGAAGTTGCGGCTCTCATTCTCGCAAGGGAAAAAGGCATTGAAATATCAAAATTCATTGAAAAAGCATGGGGCATCATAAAAAGTATGTGAGCATTATTGGCAGGATAAGCACCCCCATGCCCAAACTTCTTCTGACCCTGAGCTCGAGGCATAGCATTCCGATGAGCGTTCCTGTAATCAGGACGACAATGCCTGTGAGTCCCGTGAATGCCAGAACCATTGCAGAAATCAAAGCGACAGATGACTTCGCAATTGTCCCGTAGGAAATCCTGGAAATGTGGGCCGCAATAATTCTGCCCAAAAATTTTGTTGCATGATATGAGACAATTGCAGATACAATGACAGAAATCATAAGATAACAGAGAGATTGAGGCGGCAATGTACCGCTCCACCTTTCCACATCCATGAGTTCGCCCAGAACTATTGCACTACCACTTCTTGCCCTCTCAACCATGAAAAGGACAACAAGCACGAAAAAGGAGGTTGCAGTGTTTACGGAGGATAGCGTAACAATAACATTCTTCCTGTCGCTCTTCCTCCTTGCGACCATTGCCATTATTGTTGCAACTGCAGATGTAACGCCCGGCAGTATGGATACAAAAGCCCCCGAAACAGTGCCTGCGGCAATATCCTTCCATGAGCCTGGGGCAGTCTCTTCTTCAATAATCTGCTCCGGAAGGGACGGACTGCTGAATGAATGCAGAAGCGTCGGAACGCCAAAAAGACCTGCAAGCGCAGGAAAAAGAAGAGAAACTTCCATCCCCACAATAGAATGAGAATTCATGTGAAGTATCTCCATGCCGAAAATTCCGGATAACGAAAATATCAGGGCAGCATAAACGATGTGCTTCCCGCTTTTTTCAGTGAGTACAAGAATGAGAGTTATTGCAAGAAGTATCCACGGCATTATCCTTCTTATCACCCAGTAAAGATTTAGAGGCGAACACAGGGTGAATCTGAAAGGCACCACAAACAAAAAAGCCATGACTGCAGCCCCGAAACTGCCGACCGCCGACAGCGATATCGCCCCATATCCTCTGCCCTCAAGAAGCATGGAGTGAGCAGGCAGGAGCACGAGGGCTGTGTCCTCCTCTGGCGCCCCTATGAAAGTGGAGGGTATTATGTTCACAAACGTATGGGCTATTGAAGCAGAAACAACCATCGCTCCGACGAGCAGGGAAGCAAGTTCGCCGCATGGAGAGAGGAAAGCAAGAATGGATGGGGAGGCGGACAAAAGCAGCAGGGCGAGATTGTTAACATGAAATCCTGGCACAAGCCCTGTTATGCATCCGAGTATTGTACCAATGAATGCGAATGATATGACAAAGGCAATGTCTATCATTTTAATCTATGATGCCAATGCCGTGTTCATTTTCTTTCATTTCAAGATACATGAACATTCTATTTTTGTCATATTCGAGCATTGACTTTACGTAAACATGCTCATGATTTTTTATCTCCCCGCTGAAATTCCCGGCGTAAACAACCTTTATCCTGTATTCTCTGCTTGCATCCACAAGATAAAAATATGAACTGTATACTCCGTCCACATATCCCGTGACATTAACATTTGTTCCGAGATATCTCTCAAAATTTTCCGATAGTTCCCAGAGAGGTATGCTCTTTACATCCCATTTTTCCACCAACTTTATGGAATCTGCAACTATCTCCATTTTCCCATGATACCTCTGCACCCTGCCTTTCACTTCTATTATATCCCCATAGGAAATGGAAGTAAATCCGTAGTTAAAAACATCTGCTGAATAATTGCCATCCCGTATCTTTATTAACTCTGACTTCCCCTTAATTTCCCTGTAAACAACCATGCCCTTCACCACAACGCTCTTTCCTTCATATTTCTCGAGTTCTGAGAGATGTATCTCATCCGGGTGGGAAATTGCACCTAAAAAATAAAGAAAAAAGATGCATGCAATCGAACCCGCAAGATATGCATATTTTTTCATGCCTCACCTGGTTCGTACATATGGAAAGCAAGAGGGAAAGAGGAGCTGACGTTTTATTCCAGCACGTGTATGTTTTTCCTGCTGCACATATCCTTCAGAATTTTTGGCCAGACTGTTATGCTAACCTCCCCGAGATGGGCTTTCCTCAGAAGAAGCATATATGTCCCTGACTGTCCTATGCCCGGCCCAGCCAGGTCCGCTTTTTTATCTGTCATTGTTTCCCCGTATGCCAAACCAAAATATAAGCTTACTGATAATGAGATTATTTGCTACCACCCAACTGCCACTACTCAACCCCTGACGGCGTAATAAAGAATTTAATCGCCCTGCCTTCGGGCTGAGAGCGGTGCTTTACAAGGGTCGCCAGCCGCTCTTCCTTCCCATCCTTGCGCTTCTCGCCTGCCTTCTCGAGGCGTATCACTGCTTTCACCATGTGGTCTATGCTCCTCCCTCCGAACGGTTTCACTTCGTCTCCCACAGAATAAACCTGTGCAGTTACCACAACAGGTATGTTCCTTTTTCGTGCTTCTATCTGCAGGTTGACAAGTTGCCGCGTGAGCGAGCGGGTCGCAGTTCCCTCGTCTTTTTCCATATCAAGACGGTAATAAAGGTTAAGACTGTCAACTATTATCAAGCCCGAATCTATTTTAACCGCTTTCCCCACCATCTCCTCCTGCTCCTGCAGGGAGTAAGGAGAAAAAAACAATATTTTTTCAACGATTTTTTTGTCGTCCCCGCATACCTGAAAAATTCTCTCTCTGGAAACACCTTCTGTATCTATAAAAATGACTTTTCTACCATCTGCTGCGCAGTTTCTTGCAAGTTGTATGCATATATTTGTTTTTCCTGTCCCGCCTTCACCATATATCTCCGTTATTATTCCCCGCTCCACCCCCCCGCCCAGAATTTCGTCTATTGCACAACCAATCGGTATCTTCTCCTTTTCCACCTTATTGCAATACTGTATCTACTAAAAAAGTTTTGCAGGAACCACAATCTCTCCTGCCATCTCTGTTTTTCCTTCAAGGTGGAGAATTCCTGTCAGCGCCGCAATGTAAGCATCAACTTCATGTCGGTTCTTCGCCTTTATTCCGATTGAAGAAGCCATATTTTTATACTCCCTGCTGTAAAATCCCAGTATTTTTGCACTTGCAGTGGGAAAAACCTCTATGACTTCTGCATCTACTGCTCCTGCGATTTTTCTCCCGCGCATACTGAGTTCTCTCATTGATGGCAGCGTAGGGGGCAGGGCACCATACTTCTTCAGAATTCTATCGCCTTCTCTTATTTTTATCTCCCCTTCAATCAGAGGGGCATCTATGGCAACAATGTCAGGGTTCATAGAATTCGCATATTCCACTATGTCTTTGTCCCTGTACAAAGTTGAAAGCATCACCTCATCACACTCCCCTTTCCTGAAAATACTGCACAAGCCTGTGGGATTCTTCTCTTTTCCTGCCAGGTCTATGCCTACAGCAATCATGCCAATATTATTTAAAGCAATTGCACTTTTAATATTGACGGTCTAATTTAGGTGTGAATTACATAACAACTACAAAAAATTATTAAAATGGCACCCTGTTTCGCTCTTCCATGGGCAAAAAGGAGGAGTTCTTTTCATTCACCCAGCAACCGCTCGCAGGCGGTACGCTTACCAACTGGCTGGCTCTGCTTGCAGAAAACGGTTTCAGAATCCACCCCCGATATATGCCAAGGTTCTGTTACATAACAATGCTAAATTCCATAACTGCCATACCGAGAATCATAGAAAAGAGGAGATATGCCAGATATATTGAGAAAATGGAGGTGGAGCCCATTTTTATAGTTGGGCATTTCAGAGGAGGGACAACATACTTCCACTATTTGATGAGTCACGATATCAACATGAGTTATGTGTCAACTTTCCAGACACTGCTTCCAGACAACTATATTTTCATGGAAAGATTCTTCAAAAAGATACTTTCAGACAGCCTTCCCCCAACAAGGCCCATGGACGATATAGAGATGGCTGCAGACAATCCCTATGAGGAGGAATATGCGGTGGCAAATCTCAGCCGACTCTCATTTTATCATGGATGGTATTTCCCCAGAAAAATGAAGGAGTATTTCGAGAAATATGTGCTTTTCAATGTGGATACCAAAACAATAGAGAAATGGAAGAAGGTTTACTCATATGTCTTAAAAAAGGCAGCATACAAAATGGGGAAGAAACATGTTCTTCTAAAAAACCCACCCAATACAGGGAGAATAAAACAACTTCTGGAAATTTATCCTGATGCAAAATTCATACACATTTACCGCAATCCCTACAAGGTTTTCAGTTCCACCATGAATCTTTACAGAGGAATAATGCCGCTCTTTTCCCTGCAGGATTATGACATGGAGGAGATAGAAGAAAACGTGTTTTACTTCTACAAGGCAATGTATGACAAGTTTTTCAAAGAAAAGCACATGATAAAGGAAGAAAATTATGTTGAAATAAAATATGAGGACTTCGTGAAGCAGCCGATGAAAACACTCGAGCATATATATTCCTCCCTGAAATTGCCATATTTCGAAAAGTCAAGAGAGCGTTTCAGAAAATACATAGAATCCCAGAAAGATTACAAGCCAAACAGCCATCCAATGGACAAAAAACTCAAGGAAAAAATATATTATCACTGGCACGATACCATCGACAGGTGGGGATACGAATAGTTATCTAAATCTTGGTGAAACATTACGGCGAAATAATTTCCGTACTTTGCATTTCCAATATTTACATAAATGAGAGAATATTTATTCAATTGTGAACCTTTACAGAGAGATGGAACTGCTCCTGAGGCAGATACCTGAGGGCATGTTTTCAACATATGATGCAATAGCAATCGCCCTTGGAGACATAATTGCAAGAGATGCGGTGAGAGAATTTGCTGGCATCAAGGCAGGCGGGAAGGTAATCCCCGGCATTGAAGACGGCATCATGCTATTCGACAAATTTGAAACAGAATTCCCGCTGAAAAAGTTGAGAAATGAGCAAATCATGATGAGCAAAAGAGTTGTCACAGAAGATGACTTCGAAAAAATTGAGAGAATAGCAGGTATGGATGTTGCATATAGAGGGAATACGGCATACGGAGCGTATGTTGAGATGGACATGAAGGGCAATGTCATTGAAAAAAATACAGAAACGATGGAGGTGAATTTTCCATACATACCCACATATTTTTCCTACAGAGAACTTCCTGTGCTGGAAAAACTTTTGGAGGGAAGGCATCCGGATATTGTAATGGTGAATGGAAGCGGCATAGCACACCCCAGGCATTTTGGCATGGCTTCCCATCTGGGGGTTCTGCATTCGTTGCCAGTCATAGGCATAACAAAAAGACTCCTTTGCGGGGAAGTGCGCGGAAAATATATTTATATGGGGAAAGAGAAAGTGGGAGCCGTTTACGGAAAAAAGCCCATCTACATATCTCCTGGACACAAAATATCTGTCGATAGCAGTGTTGCTATCTCAAAGGAGTTATGCAGGTACCGCATTCCAGAACCCCTGATGCAGGCTCACGTTCTTGCTACGGAAACAAAAAATGAAAACAATTTATAAGACATGACAGATATCATTGCATGAACAACGTATGCCCCCTCGATTTCAGGTACGGGAGGGAAGAAATCAGAAAAATATTTAGTGAGGAGAGCCGACTTTTATACCAGTTGAAAGTGGAGGCAGCACTTGCAAGGGCTCATGCAAAACTCGGGAATATACCGCAGGAAGCAGCGGAGGAAATAACAAGAAAAGCCAACCTGGAAAATGTTAAATTAGAAAGAGTAAAAGAAATAGAGAAGGAAATACACCATGACGTCATGGCAATGGTGAAGGCTCTCACAGAAGTGTGTGGGGATGCTGGAAGATACATACACCTCGGGGCAACATCATATGACATTGTGGATTCTGCAAATGCCATCCAGATGGCAAAAGCAATGGAAATCATTGAAAATGGGCTGTTAGGACTTAAAAATTCCCTGCTTGACCTCGCAAAGAAATACCGCGATACAGTCATGCTTGGCAGAACGCACGGGCAGTATGCCCTGCCGATAACATTCGGCATGAAAATGGCAGTCTTTGCCTCAGAAACAGACCGGCACATAAAGAGGATAAAGCAATGCAAAAAGGAGATATCTGTCGGAAAAATGTCAGGCGCCGTCGGCACAGGAGCTGCGCTTGGAGAAAACTTCTTCAAAATTCAGGAGATTGTGATGGAAGAACTGGGTTTGAGAGCAGAACTCCCATCAACGCAGATTGTCGGGAGAGACAGGTACATATCCCTTATATCAACTCTTTCCAATATCGCCGCCTCAATGGAAAAATTTGCAACCGAAATAAGAAACCTTCAGAGAAGTGAGATAGGCGAGGTTGCAGAGCCGTTTGCAAAAAAGCAGGTTGGCTCATCCACAATGCCCCACAAGAGAAATCCCATACTATGCGAACAGATATGCGGGCTTTCAAGAGTTATACGCTCAAATCTTATCGTTGCCTGGGAAAACGCCATACAGTGGCATGAAAGGGATCTGTGCAATTCATCGTCCGAGAGATTCATAATTCCCCACTCTATCATACTGACAGACTGGGTGGTTTTCCAGATGACAAAGGTATTTTCCGGGCTCGATGTTTACCCTGAAAAAATGAAGGAGAACATAGAAAGAAGCATGGGACTGCCCATGGCAGAGTCAGTAATGATTCTTCTTGTGGAAAAAGGGATGGGGCGGCAGGAGGCGCATGAACTTATGAGGGTCTGCTCCATAAAAGCGGTGGAAAGCAAAAAGCATCTCAGAGAAGTGTTAATGGAGGAAGAAGAAGTTAGAAAACTGCTCAGCCCTGAAGAGATATCTAAAGCACTTGACGCAGAGAGTTATACAGGCAGTGCATCAAAAATAGTGGACATGACCGTAGAGCGGTTAAAATAGTAAAAATAGGTCGATAAACCCAATAACCCAATATTGACGGAAATCTCATTTTTCATAGCCAAGTGCGCCAATAAATGTCGAGAGCGGGGCAATTTTGTTTTGGGATATGTAATGCATGATCTGCCACACTTTGCTCGAGGAGGAATTTGTTCCGTCAAACATGACAGAAATGCCATCTGAATACTCATACCCTTTTGAGAAATCTTTACTATGATAAGAGTTCTCGCCGTTTATGTCCATGAGGAATGCAATACCAAAAAATTTGCTGCATGCCTGCGAGGAGGTTTTTGAAAAGTAAGCATCATTTCCCAGAAAGTCTGCCAGGATGCCTGCGCCTGCCGTCTGCCCGAATCCCTGAGAGAATTCCTCTGCCCTGTAAATATCGTTGCCTGAGAAGTCTGCCAGCACTCCGGCGCTCAGTTTTTTCATTCCATTTGCCCACCCCTCACCCTCCCCCTGAGAATTTTTTGTTGCCAGATATCTATCATTTCCCATGAAATCGAGCAGGAATGCCATGCCGCCTGCATCTGCGCTGCCCTGGGAGTGATTCACTGCATTGTACGCATCATCTCCGGAAATGTCTATGAGGGCAGAAAAACTGTTCCCGTTGGAAAAACCCTCCGAAAAACTCTTTGCAGTGTATGAATCTCTTCCACATATATCGGCGAGGAATGCCATGCCGCCTGCATCTGCGCTGCCCTGGGAGTGGTCGCCGCTGCTGTAAGCATCATTGCCGTTGAGGTCGAACAGGAGGGACAAGCCGCCGCAGGAATAGGAAAGGGAATAGTTGCCGCCGTCGTAGAGGTCATTGCCTGAAATGTCAATAAGCATGTTTATCCCGAGGAATGAATTTGCCACTTTTCCCCGATACGTATCGTTTCCAGAAATGTCGAGCGTAAGTGCTGCCCTGCGAGATGCTCCTTTCAGCTTATACAAGTCGTCACCCCCGAGGTCAATTATCAGGGAATAGTTTCCTTCATACTCGTTTTTGCCGCTCCCCCCTACAATTATGCCGCCGGAAGGGTCCTCAATTATTGTTCCGTTGTAGTTGCCTTTGTATTTCTCCATTTCTGGAAGCGCGTATCTCACTGCCCGGAATAGAGAAAGGCTTTCCTTTGCCATCTCCTGCGAGTTTATCTTATGAGTTATGGCAGAGAGTTTATCCGAATTGCTCGAGAAAAGGTCAAGTTTCGGAAACACCGTCATTTTCCCCATTATTTCGCTTCTGAGCAGGGAGAGGAGGTCTGATTTTGTTTCGTTATTTTTCTCCATGAAATCTATTTCTTCTTCAGAAAGAGCCTTTGAAGCATCTCTGGATGAAAGAGTGGCATCGTTGACAGCATATATGAGCAGAGCAATTGCATTTTTCAGCCCCTCGGGAAGGGCGTTTACCTTTTCCACGAATTTTTGCATCTCGCTTTCGCTCACATTTATCCTGTTTATTGTGTAAAATTCAAGCATCGCATTCTCAATCCACGGCTGGTTCTTTTCCTTCAGCATTTCTGTATTGCCTGTCCTGATGGCAAGTTCCATTGTAATGTTTTTCTCCACTCCAAAAGTTATGTTTCCCACCACATAGGGAATTGCATCTATGAAAAGAGATATATTCTCAAGAGAAGGCATACCACCTGAAGTTGCTCTTTCAGAAGGAGAAGGCTGTTCCGAGTGAGCAGGAACACCGAGAACATACGGCGTTATAAGAAGTACTGCCATCAGAACATAAATCCCCTTCATGTGATTTCAAAATATGCGCAAGGTATAAGTAGGTTTTTGTTTTTGTGACGATATAAGTCTGTGCTGTTAGACAGATTTCGCATGCATCAACATTCAGAAACGATGTTCTTAGTAAATATTAAATACGTCATCGATATTTATGCCGCTAATTATGGCTAAGAAAGTAGAAGAAGAGAGTGAATTCAAGTACATCGTGCGTATTGCTGCAACTGACGTGGACGGCAGCAAGCCTGTCAGATATGCCCTCACCCAGGTAAAGGGTGTTGGAAATACAATGGCAAAACTTATTGCACAGTACGCAGGTGTCGATGAACACATTAAAATAGGCAATCTTTCCGATGATGACATAGAAAAAATAAACGATACGATAGCAAAAATAAACGAGTGGGCGCCGCCGTGGATGAAAAACCGCAGAAAGGACAGGGATACAGGCGAGGACAAGCATTTAATAGGCTCAGATATTGATCTCGTGAGGAGAGAGGATATAAACCTGCTCAAGAAGATACGCTCCTACAGGGGCATAAGGCATGAGAAAGGTTTGCCTGTCAGAGGACAGAGAACAAGGGCAAATAAACGTTCTGGTTTAACAGTTGGAGTTTCCAGAAGAAGAGGGAAGTAAACAGGAGAAGTGGTGAAATATGGGAGATCCAAAATTTCCGAGAAAGAAATACGAAACGCCCTCTCACCCGTGGGAAGGAGAGAGGATAGAGAGAGAAAGAGAACTGGTCAGAAAGTATGGTCTGAAGAATAAGAGGGAGATATGGAAAGCCGAAACGTTTTTGAGAAAGATAAGAGGCCATGCGAGAGAGTTGTTCGTGGGCACAGGGAGAAAACAGACGGAGAAGGAAAAGGAGGAACTCCTTAAAAGGATGATAACCCTCGGGCTTCTGCCGACAAACTCCCAACTCGATGATATTCTCGCACTCACCATAGAGGATATTCTGGCAAGAAGGCTCCAGACACAGGTATATCTGCACGGGCTTGCATACACACCGAAGCAGGCTCGCCAGATGATAATACATGGACATATCGCAGTAAATGGAAAGAAAGTCAGGGTTCCGTCATACATGGTGAAGAAAAGCGAGGAAAGTGCGATTCAGTATGTGCCGTCATCGCCGTTCAGCGACGACATGCACCCCATGAGGCCCAAAGCCGAAAAGAAGACAGAAATAATGACCCAGCAGGAAAAAGAAATTGAAATAAAGGAGGGAGCATAAAATGGGAAAATGGGCAGTAACTCATATATTTGCATCTCATAACGATACGATAATAACCGCTACTGACCTGACAGGGGCAGAAACACTTGCCAAATGCTCGGGCGGCATGATTGTCAAATCAGATAAGGATGAAGGCTCTCCGTATGCAGCGATGCAGGCAGCACAGAGGGTCGCAGAAGCACTGAAAGAAAAGGGCATAGATTCAATAAATATAAAAGTCCGTGGAATCGGCAGGGGCCGCTCCAAAAATCCTGGCAGGGGAGCGCAGGCGGCTATAAGGGCGCTTGCCCGCGCCGGCTTGAAAATAGGAAGAATAGAGGATGTGACCCCCGTTCCACATGACGGATGCAGAGAGAAAGGCGGAAAAAGGGGAAGAAGGGTATGAAACTCAAATTTATGGAAGAGAGAGATAATTACATAAAAGTTGTTATAGAAGGCACCACGCCCGATTTTGCAAATGCAATAAGGAGAACGCTTATAGCAGATGTGCCAAAACTTGCAATAGAAAATGTAACCATATATGACAACACCTCCGCCCTTTTCGACGAGATAATAGCACACCGTCTTGCAATGATACCTCTCCCAACAGATCTCGATGTTATGGTGCCAAGGAGCGAATGCAGTTGCGGCGGCGAGGGGTGTCCTAACTGCGTTGTCCACTACACTCTGAGCAAGGAAGGAGAATGCACAGTATATTCGGGAGATCTTAAGGCAGAGGAGCCTTCGTGGGCTGTAAAAGATGAAAAGATACCCATAGTGCGCCTGCTCAAAGACCAGAGAATAATTCTGGAAGCAGAAGCAGAACTCGGCACAGGGAAGGAACACGCAAAGTGGCAAACTGCTTCCGGTGTTGGATACAGTTATTATCCTGAAATAGAAATAACGGATGATTGTGACGGGTGCATGGACTGCGTTAAAGCGTGCCCGAGAGGGATTCTCGAAGTGAAGAGAGGGAAGGTGGTTGTTAAGAACATAGAGGACTGCAGTATTTGCAAAAGTTGCTCAGATGTATGCAGCAAGGATGCTATAAAAGTGAGAGGAAATCCAAATAAAATAATATTCCACTTTGAGACAGATGGCTCCCTCACGGCGAGAAGGGCTTTCATCGAAGCATTGAACATACTCCACAAAAAATACGACGAACTGGAAAAGGCGCTTTAACTGCAATCTCATTTATCATGGCTCTCCTGAACAGGTGAGCGCCAGTCAAGAGAGATTGTTCTGAGTCCCATTTTTGGGATGAGAGGCATGCTTCTTTTATGCTGACTCTTTTTTCTCATCTCTTTTATTCTCATTACCTCGCCCTCATTTGTGCCTGCCATCTCTGCTATTCTGGAAATGGGCATTTTTCTCTCGAGTCCATACAATATTTTATCAAGAGTCGTGTAGGTGATTTGCAACTCTTTCTCATCCGTCTGACCCTTCCAGAGCCCTGCAGAGGGTGGTTTTTCAATTATTGGTTTCGGTATGCCGATATATTCTGCAACCTGATAAACTTGTGTTTTATACAAATCGCCTATTGGCATGAAGTCGCTTCCACCATCCCCGTATTTTGTGAAATACCCTATCAGCAATTCTGTTTTGTTGGAGCAGCCACAAACAAGGCTTTTTTTAACATTTGAATAACCATACCATAAAAGCATGCGCAGTCTCGACTTTATATTTCCAAGAGCCACTGCATCCATCTCATAGGGATATACCTTTCTTATGGAGTGAATGAGAGGAGATATGTCTATTGTCTCGTATTCTATTCCAAATTCACTGGAAAGAAGGCGGACATGCTCGAAATCCTCCATAGGGGTGGAGAGTTCGGGCATGAACAGCGTGTAAACATTTTCCTTTCCCAGCGCCATAATAGAAAGTTTTGTTACGACCGCAGAATCTATCCCGCCCGACAAACCGATGACAACACTTCCAACCCCTGCATTTTCGGTATAACTTCTTATGAACTCGATTATTGCCTCTGTTTTCTCCTCGGGGTCTATTTCAAGCATATGGATAATGTTATATTTAGGGGCAATATATTCTTTTGGGATTTGACATGGAACTGTGCATAGCGAATATAAAACCTGCTGTCGGGAATAAAAAGAAGAATCTGAAAAAGATGGAAAGCATGATATCTGAAGAAGATGCAGATATGTATGTGTTTGGGGAAATGGCTCTGACAGGCTATACATGCAGAGATGAGTTCAGGGAATTGGCAGAGGAAATTGACGGGCCCTCCATAAATGCAATGAAAGAGGTCGCCATGAAAAAAGGCTGCTATATCATATTTGGTATGCCGCTGAAGGACAGGGAAGGAGTAATTTCAAATGCTTCAGTAATGGTGCATCCTGACGGGAGGGTGAATGCTTACAGGAAATCATTCCTGGCAAATTTCGGGCCGTTCGAAGAGCGATTCTATTTCTCGCCCGGGAGGGAAATGCCAGTGTTCGAGACAAGATATGGAAAAATAGGAATGTGCATATGCTACGACGTTTTCTTCCCCGAACTTGTTAAAGGTCTCGTGCTCAAAGGAGCAGATATGATAGTGTGCATATCGGCCTCTCCGACCACGACCAGAGAATTTTTTGAAAAGGTGCTCCCTGCAAGGGCTATTGAAAATACTGCATTTGTTGCCTACTCAAATATTGTTGGCACACAGGAAAATCTTGTATTCTGGGGCGGCGGGCAGGTTTATAGCCCGAGAGGAGAGTTGCTCGCCAGAGGGAAATATCTCAAGGAGGGAATTATAAAGACAGATGTGGATTTTGGAGAGATAGAGGGGGCAAGAGCATCCAGACCCACACTCAGAGATACAAAAGCAGACATCTTCTCGGAAATTTCAAAGTTTTTCGTCGAGGAGCATCTGTATAGCGGCTATATGCTGGTGGGGCTGAAGATGGGGAAATATGCATCTTCCAAGATGAGAGTGGGAAAAGTGACAGTCAATTGCAACGGGAAAATCGCTGAAGACATCATAGGGGGAATAATATTGTATGCAGGCATAACGAGGGACAAAATAAATTTGAAGGAAAGCGAGGAAGTGAGTGCCTCTTTTTCATCTTCTGAGAGGAGCATGAAAATCACCCTTAAAGAAGAGATAAAAAATGCCATTGATGAAGGGGTAAATACAAAAATTTTGAGTTACATAAAAGACGAGGAGATTTTTGACATAGAGGAATAACAATTTTTAAATTCACAAATGGCATCCATAACCATGGAAATGGAGTTAGCAATAATAGGCGCAGGAAGTGCAGGATATGCCGCAGGCATATATGCAGGCAGGGCAGGAATAGATGCTGTAATATTTGATGCAGGCATGGGAGGTGGTCTCGCAACAGAGTCACCTGAAATAGAAAATTATCCCGGGTTTAAGAAAATAAACGGCATAGAATTGATGGAAAAAATGAAGGATCACGCCAAGGATTATGCAAAATTTAAGTTTTATGAAGAGGTAAAGGAAATAAAAAAGGCGGGAGATAAATTCAAATTGCTTACTTCCAAGGGAGAATACGAGGCGGGAGCAGTAATAATATGTACAGGCACTGTGCATAAAAAGCTGGGTGTAAAAGGGGAGAAGGAACTTGCAGGAAGGGGTGTGTCTTATTGCGCCACATGCGACGGTTTCTTTTTTAAGGATAAGAAGGTGGTGGTTGTCGGAGGGGGAAACAGCGCAGTCGCAGAAGCCCTTTATCTGGAGCAGGTTGGATGCAATGTATCCATAATTCACAGGAGAGACATGCTGAGGGCAGAAAAGATGCTGGGTGACGAAGCAGTGAAGAGAGGCATAGAGATAATATGGAACAGCGTTGTGGAGGAAATAGTCGGAAAGGACAAAGTAGAGGCTGTAAAGATTAAAGATGTAAAGACAGGTGAGGAAAGAGTAATTCCTGTGGAAGGCGTATTCATTTCGATAGGTGAGGTGCCAAATTCAGAGATTGCAAAAAAGGCAGGGGTGGAGACAGATGATTACGGATACATAAAAGTGGATGATATGCAGAGGACTAATGTGAAGGGCATATATGCTGCAGGTGATGTAACAGGAGGTGTAAGACAAATAGTCACAGCATGTGCAGAGGGAGCAAAGGCAGCACTTTCCTCAACAGAAGTCCTGGGGAAAATGTATCCATTTTAATATCAGAAATGGCTGACTGTGAAAGATTCATTCTGAAAGAACAGGAGATGGATGGAAAAAAGATGAAGTAGATTAATCAGGATTATATGCCATGTTGGCATATTATACTAAAAATTCATTATTGATTAGCACTCTGAAACCATTTGTTTTTGCCTCTTCCTTCAAATCCCTGAGTAATTCATTCTGAATCCTGCTTAGAGATTTCATAACAAGTCCTTTACCTGTTGTAAGTTTTAGAATGGGAATGGGTTTGTACTTTTTTCTGCCGATTTTTACATTTTCTAGATTTGTAAACAGTATCATCTTTAACAAGCCATCTTTTATATCGCCCAAAGAAGGCAAATTATTTGTTTTAGTATGTTTTCCTTCTATAAGATAAAGACTTTTCCCATGTATTTCTATCTCGTCACAGGTAAAATAGTAGTAGCCACCCAAGTAATTTTTGATGGTAATAGTTGCTTTTTCACCAGTAAGGTGCTCCTTGGGTTGGATTGTAATGCTCTCCCTTATCTGTGCTTTTTCTGCCAGATTTCTTGATGTCTTCATAAAAATTTCTTTTCCTTCAGAAAGCTGCTCTATTCTTTTTCTGGCAGATTCATAAGAATGCATTTCAACATTAAGTTTTTTGGAGATTTTTGAGTAGGATTGCAGCGCTTTTTGACCAATCTTTTTAATATTATCTATCTGTGCCAAATTCCAGTGCAGAGCATCCGACTGATACGAAAGGAGTTTTTGGATTTCTCTCTTTACATGATTTATATCAAATCTTTGCTTTGTAATTTTATTTTTATATTTTGTACTTTTTGAAGCCTCTGCATAGTAGGATATAATCACATAGACCCCTAACAAACTCATTAAAGATATGGTATCCCATTGAAGAAAGTCTCTATCCCCCTCCTTTCCTTCGTCTTTTAAAATCGGTATTATTGTTACCTTCTTTCCAGAAAAACTGAGAGAATCGTAAACTCTGGTATAAGGATACGACCTTGTTCTTTTCGGGGAAACCCACCAGCTTACTGCAAAGTTATTCTTTTTTATACTTAGGATAAAAGTTGAGTATTTTGAAAGAGCTGTATCGATAGAATTGAAATTAAATGTGTTAAGTTTTCTGCACAGCATCGGCGTATATTTTAACCCCCTAATATCTGCGAAGATATGCATTTTATTGCCTCCTGTTATGGTTATCTTTTACTTTTTGTTGGAGCTTTGTTCTTAAATGTTTTGAATCTTTTCTGATTATCACTTCAAAATCAGGCCTATCGTTGGTTAATGTAGCTTGGTTGAGTCCTACTTTCTCCTTAACAACTTTTAGCAATTCCAAATCTATATCGTAGCCAACACATTTTCTATCAAGTTCAAGAGCGACTTTCAGTGTAGTACCTGAACCCATAAATGGATCCAAAACAACTTCATTTTTGTATGAGAACAACTTTATTAGTCTATAAGGTATTTCCTCTGGAAATGCTGCTATTCCCTTCTCTAACCTGTTATTGTTTGGAAGCACGTTTGTAATTTGCCATACACTCAAATACCACTTTTCCTTTTGAAATTCATCAATATCTATTTTTGACTCCATTTTGGAATCTTTTGATATGCTCTTATAGTCAAAGTCACCATTTTGGAATATAAGAATAGATTCTTGCAAATTATCAGGATAATAATACATCGGATAGGGATGCTGTAATATAACTCCGCTTCTCCTGCTTATTCTGATAAACCCCTCTGGTTTTATCCATATTATTTTTTCCCTATATTTAAAGCCCTCTTCAATGAATACTTTTGTTATATCTGCAACAACAGGATATTTTTTCCCATCTATGAGGGTGTCATCCACAACAAGAGCAGCGATTCTGCCCTCGTCAAGGACTCTTTTCAGTTCCTTTGCAGTATTTCTTATCATGTTTAAGAATTGTTTGTAACTATCAAATAGATCAGGATAATCAAATGGTGCATTAAAATAAGGTGGGGAAGTTACAACCAAGTGGATGCTGCTATCTTCCAATTCTCCCATATTTTGGCAATCGCCAAAGATGATTTTGTTTCTCCATTCACTCTTCATACTCAACCTTTCTATTTCCATACCAATATCTATCTCACTTTTTAATATTTTCATATATCCTGTGCTCATTATTAAGTTCTTCCAATTATCAGATGCTATCTTTTTGTTTTCTCATGAGTTGTTGGACACAATTATTTCTTAACGTGCTGCAATACTTCTAAACAAATATACCACGCTCAATTTTTGAATTACCTTCCGACTTTATAAACTGGGCAGCTCATTGTTTCATCTCACGGGCATAAAATTAATATGCAATGGCATATTGCTGGAGCATGGGATTGCCCGACGTACAGTCATGGACACCCAGCTCGAGTTTCAAACTCACAAGGGTTGGGATAAAAGGAATAAAAAAGCAGGTTTACATAAAGAGACCTGAAAGGACAGTCCAACTCATAACCACCATGGATGTTTCCGTTGACCTGCCTGCTTCAAAGAAAGGGAGCGACTTGTCGCGAAACTCGGAAGTCATAGAGGAGATTGTTGAACAATCGATAAGAGAACCTTCACCAAGCCTCGAGGCTCTGTGTGGCGAAATAGCAGAACGACTGCTTCAAAAGCATGAATATGCCACCCATTCGGAAGTCCATGCATATGCAGACTACTTCCTTGACAGAATCACGCCAGGAAATAGAAAAACAATGGAACCCTACCGCATAATGTCAGATGCATTTGCCTCAAAAGATGGAGAGACAAAGAAGTTCATCGGTGTCGAGGCCATGGGAATGACCGCCTGCCCCTGCGCCATGGAGACAATAAGAGAGGCATACGGAAAGGATTTGAAAATGACCCACAACCAGCGCAGTATCGCAACGCTCATAATCGAAAGCAGGGAAGGCGTGGATGCGGACGATTTGATAGATATTGCCGAGGCTTCCATGAGTTCGCCCACATATGAGATACTAAAGAGGAGCGATGAGAAGGATGTTGTTGTGCACGCCCATGAAAATCCCAAGTTTGTGGAAGATGTTGTGAGAGACATGCTCGCAAATGTTATAAGGAAGTATGGCAATCTTCCAGATGATACAGAAATAGTGGCAAGGAGCGAAAGTCTGGAATCAATACACAAGCATAATGCATTTGCCGAAAGAAAAACAACTCTGGGAGAATTGAAGAAGTGATATGATGTTGGCTGAATGTGCCGAGCACGGCTATTATAGGGGAGAAAAATGCCCCGTGTGCGGGGAAAAGGGAAAATTCATGATGAACGACTGGGAAATAAAAAAGTTAAGCGGGACAATGGCAGGGATATTGAGGCATTTTCCCAGCCAGTTCGATGTTGAAATGGACGAGCACGGATGGGTTGAGATAGATGCCCTTGTCAGCGCCATAAAGAACACCCGTCTTAACTTCCACTGGCTCAGGAAAAAACACATAATGGCTATTGTTGAAACAGACGAAAAAGGCAGGTATCAGGCAATGGAAGGAAAAATAAGGGCGACATATGCCCACACAATAGATGTTGACCTCTCTGACCTTCCCCTCTCTGAATCGGAAGAACTTTTCTATCCGGTTACAGAGGAAGAGGCTGAGATAATTCTTGAACAGGGAATATTTCCCACAGACAGAACAAAGGTACATCTGAGCGAGAGCAAAGAGAAGGCAATGGAAGCAGGCAAGGTAAGGACTGAAAAACCCGTCATATTGAGAATAGATGCAGCCCGTGCAATCCAGGACGGTGTTGATATAAGAAAGGCAGGAAAAGACGTATGCATTTCAGATGAGATAGACGCAAAATACATATCCCGCCTTGATGAATGATATCATTAAATTTTTATATCTGTTAGGATATGCATTGATGCGGGGCTCGTGGCTCAGCTAGGTAGAGCAGCAGGCTCTTAACCTGTCGGTCAGGGGTTCGAATCCCCTCGAGCCCGCTTATTTTTATTCAAAAAGTTCGGGCATCACAGATTATACACATCCTTGTATATTGGCGATTCAACTATCTCGTCTTTTCTTTTTCTGAATGAAACAACTCTCTCCTTTCTTCTGAGCGAATCGTTCCTCAGTTGCTCCTCAATGTCTCCCTCAAGTTTATGCTGTTTCAGGAATCGGTCACGATGTATTGACGGAAAAACATTGTACGTGCAGAAGGGTATCACTTTTGAACCTGCAGAGTAGTGTATGCTGCATCTCTGTACCCTATTCACGTCGTAGTTGTAATCGTCCTGGAAGTGCATCATACCGAAGAATATGAAATTGTGATGGAATGTTCTGAGATGGGAATAATCCCCTTTTTCTATGATCCCTTCCAGCATATCAGATATTTTGTGCCCATTCGGAAGTTCGTCCTGAATTATGTAATCAAGGACTTTCTGGGAAAATGCTTTTCTGAAGCTCTCATACTTTAGAGCAGTAGGGATGAGTTTTGCACCGAATATGACTTTTTTGAGCAAACTGTGGTCAAGTTCCCATATGTCCTTCATAAGTTTGTCAACCTCCACGAATTCTGTTATGGGAATGAGTTCGTTCTTCTCCTTGTCAATGTATGCATATGTGGCTATGCCGCATTTTTCGTTGTTGTAAAAATGTATGTGAGGCTCCTTTCCTATCACATCTGCAAGCGAAGCCACAGTTGGCACAGGGTACCATGCCTCCATCCCGAAGTTGAATGCTTTCTTTAATTCGTCCACGATATCAGACTGAACGACCCTCAACTTCTCCCTGTCCCCTTTCTTTGTCAACCCGACAAGAGATATGGGCTGAAAGTTCACACCCTTTATTCCTCTGTCGAGATTATGGACAGCGAATCTGACAATATCGGGTGTTTCCTTCAGATTTATCTGGCTCACTGTTGGGACAAGAACAATGCTTTTTATCCCGCCCTCCTTGTAAGCCTGAAGAGCGAATGGCATCTCATAATGGTTCTTGGGATTGCTGTTCGCATCAGGACTTATGCCGTCAAATGAGGTGTAAATTGTTTTCAGACCAGCATCTCTCCATCTGGAGACTTTTTCCGCAGCCTTCTCCGGATTTTCGAAATATTCAATTCCTATCGAAACGGAGTTTGTGTTCAACTGCACATGAGGGGAGCCGAGTTCCACCATCGCCTTTATTATCTTATCAAGGTCATTTCTCATTGCAGGCTCTCCTCCCGTTATCTGAATCGGCGGCACATACCCATTGAATTTTTCTGCAACCTTAACTCCTTCAACAAGTTTTTCTATGTCAGGTTCATACACAAAACCAGCCTTCTCCTCGTAAAAAAAGCAATACCAGCATCTCAAATCGCACCTGTTCGTGACTACAACGTTTAGCAGGGCAGTGGTATTTTTATGCGCATCGCATAACCCGCATACTACCAGGTCCTTGGTGTGCCTTATGTCTGTATTTATCTTTGCAATTTTATCAACAGGCTTATATCTCTCTATCTTGTCCCAGTATTCCTTGCTCCCTATCCTTTCCATCGAGCCGTTTTCTTTTAAAAGGTATACAATGCCGTCCTTTTCTACATACGCTGCGGTCACTGTCTCAGGAACACCTGTTTTTTCTGTTGAAGATTCGTCAACGCTTTTTGTTACTTCCAGAACAGCAAATCCTTTCCCCTCTGCATACTCTTCTATCGAGCCCATAATGCCTTGCCAACTGTAGTTTGTATTTAAAATTTTTCTTATTTCACCTGGCACGACATGAAAATCATTTGATTTCAAAGAACGGAGTCTCATTCCTTGCATTCTGAAGGGAAATCTCCCCTTTCTGAATAAATCTTGAAATGTTCCATCCACAACGGAATATTTTTCGGGCAGTTTTTCATAAAACTAACGAATTTTTTTATCTGTTCTATGGTTTTTTCGTCAAGGTCATGCTCCATTGTGCATGCATCCCTGTCCGCTATTTCTTCGGGAATCTGGAGCATTTTCAGCAGTTCCATGATGGCATAATGGTTCTCGCTCACTGCCTTGCCAACCTCGTAGCCTTTTTCAGTAAGAGTGCTTCCGGCATATTTTTTATATTTTATCAGCCCCTTTGACGAGAGTTTCTGAAGCATTTCCGTTGCGCTCGCAGGTTTCACATCCAGATAGTTTGCTATATCCGTCGTCCTTGCAGAATCCTTATCTCTCGTGATAATGTATATGGCTTCCAGATAGTCTTCCTCTCTTCTCATCATTCCCAGAAAACAAAAACATATGGAAATTATATAATGATTTCGGTAATCCTAAATTTGTGTTCCGAAAGACAATAATTAAATTACATTCTACGATTATTAATCATGAAGGTGGTGGTTGTCGGAGGGGGGCCGGCGGGGCTGATAACAGGATTGAGATTAATCGAAAAGGGCATTTCACCGCTTGTTATAGAAAGAAGAGGCGATATGAGTTCGACTGCATGCGCCGAGGGATGCGATGCTGCCTCCCTGGGGGAAATACCTTTTGATTCATCGCCGTATGTATCCAAATATATCGAGGGTACCAGGTTTTTTTTCCCGAAAGGATATTCCTTTTCATCATCCAGAAAGGGGGTGGTGCTTGACAGGAGCAGGTGGCTCAGGGGAATGGCTAAAGAGTTCGTGGAGCGGGGCGGGGAAATAAAAAATGCAAGGGTGACCGCAGTTTATGAAAATGAGATTGTTCTCGGAAACGGGGAAAGGGTAAATTACGATATACTCATAGGCGCAGACGGTCCCTTTTCTCTTGTAAGCAAATATCTTGGCAACAAGCAGGAGGTTTTACTGGCAGTTCAGTATAAAATAGAGTGTGATACTTCTGACATGAATTTGATGGAACTTTACTTCGACAGGAGATTTTCCAGCCATTACTCCTGGGTATTCCCGAAAAGCGGCATGGTGAATGCAGGTCTTGCGGGAGATTTCAGCCAGCTTGATGACTTTGTTGATTTTCTTGGCATTGAAGGAAAGATTATCAAAAAGGAGGCAGGTGCCATTCCTGTATCGGGGATAGCAAACAAAGTTGCAGAAGGGAAAATAGCATTAATAGGGGATGCGGCATCAATGACAAATCCTCTATCTGGCGGAGGGCTTACCCCCATCATCCATGCCTCCTCGATTCTTGCAGCCAATATTGACAACCTCAAAAATTATGAGAGAGAAGTAAAGAAGCACCAATTGGCAAGTCCTGCACTTGTGAAGGCAAAAAATCTTCTGATGAAGTTGACAAACAGGGAACTTGAGGAAATGGGCAGGATGGTTGACGGGAGAACGTTTGAGGAGATGAGATTCTCCGACATTTTAGGCATGATGCGGCATCCTCTTCTGATTCCAAAAATGTTCACCCTTGGAAGAGGGCTTGTCATAACAATGAAGTGGGGATGGTAAAGGCGACCCTCAATTTTTTATATCTCTCTTTAATTCCCATACTATGCCATACTGGGATAAAAAACACGAAACAATGCCCCTTCATGATTTGAAGGAGTTGCAGTTGAAGAGATTGAAGAAGGTTGTCCGCACGGTTTATGAAAAAAATGAATTTTACCACAAAAAGTTGAAGGATGCAGGGGTAACACCGGATGATATTAAAACTCTCGATGATCTGAACAAAATTCCTTTTCTTACCAAGGATGACCTCCGCCAGTACTACCCTTTCGGATTGCTATGTACGCCGCTTGATGAGGTTGTTGAGGTACATGCTTCTTCAGGCACTACAGGAAAGCCTGTTGTCGGTGCATATACCAGAAATGATCTTGAGGTATGGGGCGAGGTCATGGCTCGTTCATTATACGCAAACGGTCTGAGGAAAGGCGATATAATGCAAAACGCCTATGGATACGGGCTTTTCACAGGCGCACACGGTTTTGAGAAAGGGGCACAGAAGATAGGAGCGATGGTTGTACCCATAAGTTCCGGCAACACAAAAAGGCAGATAACAATAATGAAGGACTTCGGCACGACAGCGCTTGCATCAACCCCCTCGTATTCCCTTTATATGGCAGAGGTAGCAGAGGATATGGGCTTCTCGCCGGCGGATGATTTCAAACTCCGCCTCGGCTTATTCGGGGCAGAGGCATGGAGCGACGAGATGAGAAAGGCAATAGAAAAGAAATGGGGCATCACCGCATACGAGCATTACGGGCTGACAGAGATAATAGGGCCAGGCGTTGTTTCAGAATGCGAGGAAAAGCATCTTCACATAAATGCAGACCATTTTCTGGCAGAGATAATAGACCCGAAGACAGGTGAAAGACTTGAACCCGGCGAGGAGGGAGAACTTGTCTTCACTACACTGACAAAAGAAGCATTTCCTGTACTGAGATTCAGAACAAAGGATATAGCGGTCTATACCGAGGAAGAATGCGAATGCGGCAGGACATTGCCCATACAGTC
>VBQP01000031.1 GCA_008297795.1 Thermoplasmata archaeon
AAAAATTTGGAGGGTGCAACTACATAACAATGGCAAACCCGCTGGATACAACGGAGCCTGAGGTTCTCGATTCCGTAAGTTATCATTTCGAAGGAACGATAAACTCAGGAAGCACGCTCCACGGTCTCAACATTCTTCTGAGTGGTTTTAATTATTCTGCTGCTCATTCATTTTATATCCCCGATGACTACAAATACGCAAGAGTGAGAGTCAAGGTGGTAAATGGGGCATCTGAGGATGTGGAGAAGTGGGGAGACCGCCTTTTTATCCATCTGATAGACCCGGATAATGAGACATTTGAGTATACCTCAACTGCTGCCGGCATACCTGTGGTTGATGAAAATGGGAATATCGTAAAAGACCAACTGGAATATGAAACAAGTATTTATGATAAGCCGGGCAAATATACAGCAGAGGTTGTGGGAACATGGATTGTTAAGAGAAAGGGAAATTACAGTATGGATATAACAGTTGAAAAACTGGATACCACAGTATATCCTCTTATGAAAGGTCTTTCATCTCTTTCGCCTTACCTTACTGCTTACCACAAAGGCATTGTATTTGCAAAGCCAGAGTTTGCATTCGCTGCCACCGATAATGTTACAGTTGATGGAGAGACATGTCCTGGCATAGCAAGCCCTGTAAAGAATCCGAAACTCACAAGAGCGGCAAATGAGCATGTTATGAGGATACATGATGAGGTTAACTCCCTGCTCTCAAAAATTGCAAATATTTCGTCTTCAGATATAAGGGAACTGAGGGAGCATTATGCAGAAAATCCGATTTACATTGCAATAATGGCTGATACGACAATGATTCCCCACTATTATTACTACAACCCCGATAGCGACTTTGTTAGTGGTGAGGGTGCAGCAAGCGATTTCATGTATGGAGATATAGACCCTGACCTGCAGGATACCGAAAATGACACATACACATACTATCCCTTCCAGGAAAATGCAGTAGGGAGAGTGACAGGGTATGATTCCGAGGACTGCTCCGCCCTCATTGATTGCAAGGACAATATATTACGATACCATCATACAGATGCTGGGAGAATGGAAGAACAATGCGACTGTGCAGACGGGAACGGGCATTGAATTCCAGAAAATTCCATTGATAACTCCTCTTATGAACAGACTTAAGAGCATAATAGGATTCGGTCCTGTCAGGGACGAGCCGACAAAATTCTGGACAGGCGAGAGCAAGTTCATAAATATGCACCTCTGCAACGATACTGCGAAGGGGGGATTTAATGTGAAAAGCGCATACCGCCTGGAGGCGCAGAGGACAGGTCTGGTGGATGAAGTTATAGCGAAGGGCGGGCAGTACCAGCTCGAAAGCAATTATATATTTGCATTCAATCATGGCTCCTACTATCTCTTCGAGGCAGGAGATATGCTTGAATTCGACCAGTTCGGGCTTGGATTGAAGACAGGACTATCTGGCAAAGGCACATACGATGTAAGGCATGTTGTGAACATGGATTATGGGCCCTCGATGGCATTCATAGAAAGCTGCCTCGTGGGAAAGACTGAAGGTTTGTCCCCTTACAATACTCTTTCCCAGGCATTTGTGCATGCAGGAGTGGATGCATTCATAGCCTCAACCAGATATACTGCAGACCCTGGCTATCTCGAACCGGGTTTGATTTTCGAGGGATTTGGCATCTGGGGATATATAAATGCAAGCCTGCATCTTGTACTGAAAGGGGAGTATCCTGACCTCCACTTCGGGAGTTTGATAGCCCACGATTACATACTCGACCTGATAGAGAACGACAGTACAACAGGCATGGCTCTGAGGGATGCAAAAAATGCATATCTTCCACAGGATGCAAATTCAACATTCCTTTGGACTCCTCCGCTTGGCGACAAACTTTATTCTGAAGGTGGAACAAAGACGCTTGATAAAAAGTATGTTGCGATACACGAATTCGTGCTTTACGGCGACCCCGCATTCAATCCCTATGAGCCTGTGAACGGAAAATAAAGAAAACAATATAAATGGCAGGTTGTTTACATACAGAGGGCAAGGGGGAAAATCCTCTTTCTACTTTTTTATTCCGGATTGTTATGAATGGCATGTCAGAAATCTTTTATTCCCATTCCTTCCTTATCCTTCCCTGCTTCCATGAGTACTTCTCTGGCTACATATATGGGGCATCCCTCCCTTGCAGCAAGGGCTATGCAATCGCTTGGTCTGGCATCCATGACTATTTCCTCAGCCTTTTTGTTCCTGTAATGCTCTATGTACATCTTTGCCATGAAAACCCCACCATGCAGTTCATCTATTACCACTTTTTTTATTGAACCGCCCATCAGATTTATCGCTTTTATGAAAATATCGTGAGTCATAGGTCTGCTCGGCGCATTCCCTTCGAGCCCGTTCATTATGCTTTCAGCCTGCCATCTTGTCACATAAATCGGTAGAACCATGTCTTCTCCGACAAGTATTATTTCCGAAAAACTCTCATCTCCATAGTACCCCGGGTATATCTCCATCCTTACAAATTCTTTCTCTTCATTCATTTTATCGATGCCAGTTTTTTCACCCTTTCCACCATATTTGGATGCGAGGAAAATATTTCAAGAATTTTATCTGCCGTTGTTACCTTTGCCCTTTCAGCAAACCTCTCTACCTCGTACATATCGAGATGGCCATCCAGATTCATATCAGCCTCTCTCAAATCACTCACATCGCGGCGGGCGGTGGAGGGGTCGGTGGCAAGAAATGCCTTTGCGCCTTCCACTTTCTTCAATTCCTTTTCGTCTATTCTGGTGGTATCAAGGGTTATCCTGTAAAGAGCAGATGCAAGAGCATATGGTTTGCCTGTAAGCTCGACGCTGCCATAATCTGCATAGTACTCCCTTATCCTGCTCACGTAAAGCACTATGAGATTTGTAAGCATGTAAAGGAAGAAAGCAATCAGGGCAATAACTGCGCCCTCATCCCGCCTCCCCCGCCCCCACAGAAACGACCAGAAAATGAGGTAGCATATAAGGGGGATTACAGAAAGTGTTGTGATGACCACCATGTCGCGATGGCGGAGGTGGGAGAGCTCGTGTCCCAGCACTGCTTCCAGTTCCTCATCGTTCAGCCTTTTTAGGAGCCCGAGTGTAACGCAGACTCTTCCATCCTTCCTGCTTCTCCCGAAGGCAAATGCATTTGGAACCTGTATCTGCGAGATGCCAACTCTGGGCATTGGTATGCCTGCGGCATTTGAGAGTCGCTCTACCATGTCATACAGTCTGGGGTTGTCTTCTCTCTTTATGTATCTTACGCGCATGCTCATCTCTACCATTTTAGGTCCTGTTATGTACTGGATAAGCATTATCAGAAAGGCGAATATGGCTAAAGGAACAGGATATGCAAACCCGAGGAGATAGGCAATCAGAGTTATGAAGCCGTAAATAATTGCAAACATTATCGCTATTGCAATAGCCAGGCGGGTATGGAGCCACAGTGTTGACATCGTCTTTACATAATACCTGTGCTAAATAAAATTTTCTGAAGAATCAGCTTTCAGAAAGGTACGGCTTGCTCGAGCCGTGGTTGTATTCTGAAGTTGAAAATACATAGTAATCACTGTTTGATTTGATATTCTCATTTTTGAGTTTTATTATAAGGGTTATGCAATCGCTATTCATTACCGCATTTATTTTATCCGAAGGTATTGTAACCGTCATCCACTCATTTTCTTTGGGATAAGATGATGAAACAAGTTCTCCGTCGCTCAAATTCCAAAGGTACGAGATGTTTTTCATCTCCGGCATATTTGAAGGCAAGGGACCCTTATCTTTTGAGATATATACTTCCACCTCCCCAGGATTTCCGTATTTCTGGACACATTTGACATGGAACGTTAAGTTGCCGCCTTTCCATTCGGACAGATTGAACCTGTAAATTGCCCTTCCTGTGATATTTTCCTTACTGCTGGAGATGAAAAGCCCCACCACAGTTGGCACGTCACCACCGCTCATTACCATTCCTGTGTTGTTGGAATGAGAATCTCTGAACAGGAAAACCTCGCCGTCGTCTGTGCCGCTCCTTATATCTATGATATTTTTTTCCATCACATTGCTCTTCTCAGCACAGCCCGCCAGCATTGTCAGGCTTATAACAAGGGTTGCCAAAATCGCCCGGTTAACTTTTTTCACGCTGTAAAATACAACCGGAATTTAAAATATTTTTTACACTGTTTCAGTGAGTTAATTATTTATCCATTGCTTTATTCATTAAACATGGAAAAAGGAACAGTGGCGTTGATTGCAGTATCATTCATGTTATTGCCTTCTTTATTTCCTTCGGGCATAGTGCTGGAGAACCGTAAATTTGCAGAATCGGGCAGTCACGGTTTGCCTGATGGGCAAAATATAACTGTTGTTGTGGATATCATCCGGGCAAGGGCAATGACACTGGATGAAAATGAACCTCGCATTTATTTCAAGGTGTATATAGACGGCGAGGATGTCGTTGCTCACCCTTCTTACTATAAAGGAAAGGATGTGTGGATTGAAGAACCTGTGGCCCGGAAGGAAATTCCTTATGACCCCGAAGGGGAAGTCAATATCCAGATACAGATGTGGGAAAAGAAAACGTTTTTAAGCAAAATTTGCGACATATCCCGTGGGGAGGGAAAATTTCATGCCGGGAAAACAATCAATCTTACATATTACCTAAAGAGAGGAAACTGGACAGGTGACGATTATCTCGGTGATGGGAACGGATATGGTCACTGCTCTGGATTTGAAGACGGAAATGAAAAAGAAAATGATTGTGAGATATGGTTTGAAATTTATGAAGAAGGAGAGGGCTGGGGCGGAGATCATCTCACCTACTGGGAAAAAGAAAATGTATATCATCTCGATCCATTTAAAAATTACAGCGGGGTGGATTTTAACGGGGACGGCATACCTATAGAATGGGAGGACAAATACGGTTTTGACCCATTTTCTGATGAAAACATATCTGCAGAAGACCCTGATAACGATGGACTCAGCAATTTCGAGGAATATGAAACCTCAAAATGGCTGTCAGATCCCTTTGCAAGGGACATATTTCTGGAAGTGGATGGCATGGAAGGGAAATATCCATGGAGCAAGCCTTACATGCTTCCCAAGGAATCCCAGTACCTTTTATGCAATGCATTTGCAAGGCACAATATCACCCTGCACGTGGACGATGGGTGCATGGGCGGCGGGGGGGAACTTATACCGTACAGGGATTTGCTTACGGGCAATGGGATGGGCGATGCACGAACAAGATACTTCCTTCATTGGAATCATCATAACTGGAGGCTGGGAGTTTTCCATTATGCGATAATTTCTTCTCAGATAGACTTCTCGCGCCCTGTGGGTGGCTGCGCCTTCGATATTGACAGTTTTGCGATAGGCGCCCAGTATGTCAGAAACTGGGCTTGGGCGTTTTACCTGCAGGGGAGCAATTATCAGAGAGCATTTGCAAGTGTGGTGATGCATGAGTTGGGGCATACGCTGGGATTGAATAGATTCGGGGGTATAGACAATATGGATACGAGGTTTCCCTGGAACAAAGGATTCTGGGAGTGGGGAAATTACAGAAGTTGCATGAATTATCGTTATGTGTATAAACTCGTGGATTACTCTGATGGAGACGACTCCGACCACGACCAGAATGACTGGGAGATAATAAACCTGGCGAGAATCAACTGGGCTACATAATCAATATTTGACTTCCTTTGGCTTTGATTCAAATTCGTCTTTTGAAACTATAATGAGAGCCAGTGCTATTATGCCAAGGACAAAGCCTATTATCGTGAAAAGTCCTGCAATTGTACCAACAACAGCCCCTATAACCCCTATAATAAAATATTTTCTGATTATAGCCATTATCCCCCCCACGAGAGCCACTATGGAAAGCACCGTCAGCGATGCCGCAAGCAGTGGGCCGAGTTCAAGCACCCTCATTAACAAGCCTTTCTGTTCTATTTCCCCGCTTCCCCTCTCCATGACAAATTTTTCGTAAGGTATGGTAATGTTCATCGGAAGGACAAAAACCTTTGCGGTCAGGTTCTTATAACCTTCCGCCGTGATATATAGTTCCTGCTCCCCGCTTGTAATGTTTTTGAGGATAAAATACCCATTTTTATCTGTGACAGCATCAGAGCCAGGATGCCCTATGACTTCCACTTTTATCCCTTCGAGCGGATGCCCTCCTTCGTCAACAACTCTCCCTCTAAATTCGCTCGGAGTATCCATTTTGCCCAATGTATCGAATGAGAATAGAAGAATGCCGCTGATACCTATTCCGCTCAAAAAAATTATTACAAGCAGTATTCCGGCAATTACGGGTTTCATTGATTTTGGCTTTAAATGCACGGAGGGATGGATCATGGGCGCCTCTTCTTCCCAACTGTATTTCTCGTTCACATTCACTCTGAATTTCATCCCGCAGTTGGGGCATGTCACAATCTGTTCTCCTGTTGCCCCGTCCGGCACTTCGACCACCACGCTCTCTCTGCAGTGAGGGCAGCGAGCTTTTCCCTTCATTACTCAAGGAATGGATAGGTGTTTAATATATTTTGTTAGGTCCCAGAGAGGAGACACCTACGGTTTCTCCTTCTATCCTCTTCCCTTAAGTTTCTTTACGATGAAGCGCTTTCTTGGAGCCTTTTCTTGGAAAGAAAAGCCCCGGGAAAAGAAATTTTTGGGCCAAGAGGAGACACCTACGGTTTCTCCTTATATCCTCTTCCCTTACGTTTTCTTTGGGAATGAAACCACTTTCTTTTCTAAAAAGAAAGGGGTTCAAGGAAATTTTTCCAAACATTTTTGTATTGGCATTCAATCCTTAAACGTGCTGCTTGACTTGATTGAAGCATTATTCCTGATACTTCTGCCCCTTGTTTTGCTTGCTTTGCTGATAGTGGCATATACCACTCACAGAGGAATGTTTTTGAGAATAGGATTCTCCCACAAGGAGATGGGGCTTCTTTCAATAGGCCCCTTCGCAGCCATGATGTTCGACATGCCCGTATTCATATACAAAAACTATTTTCTCGCTTTCAATATCGGTGGGGCTGTTGTGCCAATCGTTCTTTCCATCCATCTGCTGAAAAAGAAGAATATATCTGCAGTAAAGAGCATTTCCGGTATATCTGTTGTGGCTGCTGCGACATTCATGATAACCCGCGTTACCGATATGGGCGTTGTTTCCTCATTTCCATTTTATCTCATCCCTTCAATTCTTTCGGTGCTGATTGCTTTTCTGCTTTTTTCAAACCATTCGGAAAAGACGCCAGGCTATGGATATGCCATTTCAACACTCGGCGTTGTCATAGGCGGAGATTTTTTCCATTTTCCAGAAATTTTCAGCAAGCCGTTCATGGGTTCTGTCGGAGGTGCGGGACTTTACGATATGGTATACATAGCAGGTCTGCTGACGCTTTGCCTGGCACTGCCCTTCATGGGAAGGGAAATAAAAAGAGAGGCATTTCCTGTAAAAGAACCTTCAATGTTTTTGAGAAAGGCGATTTTGTCCAGAGACTATAAAGAGGCTGTCTCTCTTGCAATAAAAGCAGTTGAGATGAAGACAGAGGAGGTTGCAAAAAAGTTTGGCATTGAAGGGGAGTATGCTCTTCTTTCGCTCATAGGCAGAGATGCATATGACGATTATCTCCTCATGAAAAGAAAAGGAATATTTTCAGAGGATGAAGCTCGAAAGGTGATTTTAACTGCCAAACTTATTATCGACGCTCTTGAAAAAAAGGAGATGAGGCTATATGCGTCCCCATTGAGCAGAACAGTGGCATTTCTGATAGATTTTGCGATGCTCTTTTCGGTGTCAATATTTTTCGCAATTATATCTGGCAAAAATTTCATTGGTATGTTTGTCATATTTCTTTCATCTTTCCAGTTCCTGTATTTTACAATACTTGAATACCTGTACGGCTCGACTGTTGGAAAGGCGTTCGTTCATATCAGGGTGAAACTGGAAAACATGGAAAAACTTGATTTTATTTCCTCTTTCACAAGAAATATCATAAGATTTTTTGATATGCTCCTCGGGTTTTATTTTGTGAGCTTCATTCTCATTGCGTTTTCCCCAAAAAAGCAGCGTCTGGGAGATATCGTGGCAGGAACCATTGTAGTAAAGAATATGTAGCCTGTACAGATATACGTTTGTGGAGTGGAAAATAGCACTAGAGGCAGTATGGCTCATTTTGCCGGCATACATTGCAAATTCCTCTGCCGTGATACTGGGCGGAGGCACCCCCATCGATTTCGGGAAGAACTGGAAAGGTAAAAGAATATTTGGCAGTAGCAAAACGTGGAGGGGCTTTTTTGGCGGTATACTTGCTGGCACAACTGCAGGAATTGTCATGAACGCTCTCATTCCCGGAACTTTCGGGAACGGCATATCCTCATTTCTGATTATTATATCCCTTCCAATGGGGGCTCTCTCAGGCGACCTGGCGGAAAGTTTTGTCAAGCGCCGTTTGGACAAAAAAAGCGGGGAGAAATGGATTATTGCAGACCAGATAGACTTCTTGCTGGGGGCTTTTGCCTTATCATTTTTGTTCAGCATAGCACTCGAACATGCAGGGATGGCGGACGGAAACTGGTTTTTGCAATCATTTTCCGTATGGCATATTCTATTCCTTCTCATTCTCACTCCTGCTCTCCATTATATTACCAACATAGCAGGGTATCTGGCAGGTCTGAAGGAGGTGCCGTGGTGATAACATGGATGAGGAGTCTATGAATGAAGATTTGAAGAAATGGATTGAGGAACACAGGGACATGGGCATTCTGGAGGAGGTGGAGGCTGAGGAGGAAGAAAAAAAGCAGGAGGAGGTTACGGGCAGATGCGAGATATGCGGCGTGAGGGAAGCGAAATACAGATGCATAAAATGTGGTAGGGCTGTGTGTCCTTCCTGCTACTTTGTGATGTTCGGGTTATGCAGGGATTGCATATCAGAAGATGTGGTAAAAAAACTGGACAAGAAGGATTTCGGCATTGACGAGATAAGGTGACCAATAAAATTTTAAGTTGCAGCAGCAATACCTCTTTATGAAATCTCCTTTGCATGAATTGCATAAAGAATTGGGGGCAACATTTACAACACAACTTTTTCAGGATACGAAATGCCTCTGAAATACACCTCTATACAGGATGAGCATCTCAATGTGAGAAAAAAGGTGGGCATATTTGACGTATCTCACATGGGCAATATTTTCGTGAGGGGCAGAGATGCGGAAAAATTCATAAGCACGCTCACAGCAGCAGATGCCAGCAAGGTGGGCGTGGGCATGGGGGCATATACTGTTATACTCGGGGAGGATGGCACGATAATAGACGACGAGGTTTTTCTTCACCTGGATAATGAATATATGTTCATCCCAAATGCTGGCAGAAATAAGGATATCGAGGCTTGGTTCAGGGAGCATGCGGAGGGCATGGAGGTTGAAATAGAGGATGTATCCCAGAAGTTTGTGATAATTGCAGTGCAGGGTCCTCTATCGGGGGAATGCCTTTCCAAAGTCATAGATTTTGATTTGAGCACGCTGGGATTATTTGCCTGCAAGGAGTTGAAAAAAGGAAATGAAAGGTTGATTGTATCTAGGACGGGCTATACGGGGGAGAAGGGATATGAATTCTATATCACCCCTCCGGAGAAAGGTGAGCAGATGTTTTATGAGATACTCGAGGCAGGAAAGGAATACGGAATAAAACCTGTAGGGCTCGGGGCAAGAGATACGCTGCGCCTTGAGAAGTGCTTTGCCCTTGCAGGGAATGAGTTTAGCGGCGGGAGGACGCCGCTGGAGGCGGGGCTGGGCTGGCTCATAAACTGGGAGCATGAATTTATCGGAAAGGAGGCACTGATAAAGCAGAAAGAGGGGAAATATGAAAAACTTTCATTTCTGGAGTGCATTGAGAGAGGCATACCCCGTCACGGACATACTGTGGAGAAGGACGGGAAAGAAGCAGGTGTGGTAACATCTGGTACGTTCTCCCCCTGCCTCAAGAAGGGGATAGCGATGGCGTACATAAAACCAGATTATGATGGGGAGGAGAAATTCGATATTATTTCAAATGGAAGGAAAATAAGGGCTAGAAGGGTAAAGCCGCCATTTGTAAAGAAAGGCGAGTGCTGAATAAAATGAAGAAGCAGTTCATAGACGATATTGTGGAAGGCGATGCTGTAAACAGCATGTTTGCCGTGAAATTCAAAAAGCCCCCGAGGAAGTACAAGAACAGAAGCAAGGAAGGGGAATGGTTCGAACTTCGCCTGACAGACAAAACAGGGGAAATAACAGCAAAGTACTGGGGTGATGACGTTATCTACACAAACAAACTTTACAAGAGTGTGAACAAAGGGGATGTGATATTTCTCAGGGGAAGGGCAGTCGCATATGGGGACGGAATAGAAATAGTCATAGAAAAGGAGGGCGTGAGGAAGTGTTCTCCTGATGAATATGATACCACTGACTTTGTGGAGGTTTGCAAGAAGGACATAGACGGCATGATGGCGCAACTCATGGAAATCATAGAAAGCACGGAGGAGCCTTACAGAAAGGCATTGATGTCTTTTTTCGGGGATGAAAATTTTGTCAGGAAATTCAGGGAGGCGCCCGCCGCCATGCACCGCCACCACAGTTATATCGGCGGCTTGCTTGAGCATACTTTGAATGTGGTCAGGATATGTCAGCGCGTTCAGGAACTCCATCCCGAACTTGATTACAGTTTGCTTGTTACAGGGGCAATATTGCACGATATAGGCAAAATAAGGGAATTCGATGTGGGTACCTCTATTGAGATGTCGGAAGAGGGGATGCTGCTGGGGCACATAACCATAGGCACTCAGATGCTTATAGAGCGTTTGAAGGATATTGAAAATTTTCCCGAGAGGATTAAATGGAAACTTGTTCATATAATATTGAGTCACCACGGCAAAAAAGAATACGGCTCGCCAAAAGTGCCGCAATTTCCGGAGGCGCATGTTGTCTATTTTGCAGATGATATGGATGCAAAGGTTGACTATACCATAAATCTGAAGGAAAGAGCTGAGACCGAAGATCTGTGGATATGGAAAAAGGATGTGGGGCATATATACTTGAAGTAAGTAGAAAAAATCATAAACCCTGCCTTATTCAACACCGTGCACAAAAAGTATCTGTATTATGCGGCATGCCTTTTCGGACTCGCAACAATTTCCCTTATAGCAGGGCACTTTATTTTTATTTATCTGCTTGTAGTGATTGACAACTATCATCTGTTTGATATGCTCACGTCCATCCCCCTATTCTCGGGACTGATAATCTTAGGGATAGGTTTCTTTTCAAATCATGAAAAAAAGCATCTCATAACAGCAGCAGGGTGGGCAGTATTTGCGATGTACTGGGCAACCCAGCCAGAATTTCTGTATTATAACGAGGAGGGGGATATTGTAAATGCAGTATTCTGTATAGTGGGGGTGTACTTCCTGTTTTATATTGCCTATCATGAATATCTCTCCCACACAAGGAAGGAGGAGGTAAAATCTCTGACATTTCTTGCAGGCTCTACTTTTATAGCAGGATTTTTTTACTTCCTTATAGAAAAGATACCTGTTTTTGCTGGCTCATTGATAAAGGTTGTTGCAGACCAGACAGTATGGGTTATGAAAGCAATAGGCTATAATGTCAGGGCAGGCGCAATTTCCTATGGCGATACAATAACAGTGCCTGTTTACTTCAATGGCAACCACTCCGTCCAGCTTATTCTTGCGTGCACAGGGCTTCAGTCAATGATGATATTCATAGGGGTTATTGCTGCACTGAGGGGCGTTGACACAAGAAGGAGAGTAAAGGCATTTATGGTTACGGTTCCCGTGATTTACGTTCTCAATATAGTGAGAAATGTGGGCGTTATTTATGGTGTGGAGGTTCTCCATCAGACATTTTACTTCATGCACAATGTTGTTGGAAAGGCAGGTTCTCTTATCGCCCTTATAGTCCTTGCCTATCTTGCATTTGACATACTGCCCGAACTTTATGATTCCATATATTCCATATTCGAACTTCCGAAGAGGAACGGACCTGTGGAAATTTTCATAAAAAATCTTGCGGGGAGAAGATGATAGCGAAAAATTGTTCAGGAATAGTTGTAACTCCTCTTATCCTGTCTATCATTTTAATTCTTTTTGATTTCATTTTACTTTCCATTCTTTCTTTCATATTTTTCATATTTTTCCTTTTCTTTTTCAGAGACCCTCACAGGGAAATCATGGAGGGGATAGTTTCCCCTGCAGATGGCATTGTCATGGAAAGCGGCAGAAAGGTTGCAATATTCATGAATCTTTGGAATGTACATGTTAATCGTGCTCCTGTTTCAGGCAAAATCATGGAAATGAAACACACTCCCGGAAAACACTCTCCTGCATTCAGAGAAAAAGGAGAAAACGAGCGACTTTCAATAAAAATGGATACAGAAATAGGAACGGTGAAGGTGGTTCAGATTGCAGGAATAATTGCAAGAAGAATAGTGCCCTATGTGAAAGAGGGGGATAAGATAAAAAAAGGAGAGAAAATAGGGATAGTTAGATTCGGGTCCAAAGTGGAGGTGTATCTGCCCGATAATGTAAGGGTGGTTGTGGAGAAAGGAGATAAAATAAAGGCGGGACAGACTATCGGGATGTATAAATAGTTTTAAAAATAAAAGAGAGGGAAAAGATTAGAGGTGCGGGGGCTGCGGAGCCATCCCTCTGTACCAGATTCCATCAATGTGGGCAGGTATGAATGCTTCTCCTTTATAGAATCCATCGAGATTTACTTCTTTTCCAAGCAGTCCCTGGAGTTCGTAATACATGCTCTCTATCTGTCCATCTCTGTCATAATCGCTTCTCGCCACTTTATTGAAAAGCATTCCTGCAGGACCGAAAAATATCTCCTGTTCATTTATGGTATAACTGCCGTTTTCATATTCTAGAATGCCTGTTATTTCAGAAATCTCCTGCGGCATTCTCACAGGATTTCTGTACCATATGCCGTCTATGTAGAATGCATATAGTGTGTCGTTTTTCATTATTCCCATTACTGTAACCCCTTCTCCTTCGAGTCCACTGAGTTCTTTTTCCATTGTTTCATAATTTCCATCTCTGTCATAATCGCTTCTTGCCGTCATATTTTCGAGCAACCATTCGGGGCCAAAGGAAATTTCCTGTGCACCAATATAATATGCATTGCCATCATATGAGAGTGTGCCGTTCATCTCTGTCATGTTTTTCATTGCGTTCTCTCTTGCTTGGACTCTCTCGTGATGGCGGTGCATGAACTTTCCGGCAATATGTTTTGCCCACTGAAAGTGCCCTCCGTCGCCTGCGGCATTTCCATTGGATGCCGTGGTGGCAAGTGCCGTGCCCATTACGAGCAAGCCCACCACACCGACAGCCGCTATTGCTATTGTGCTTTTTTTCATATTTATCACCTCTGCACTTGTGTGCACAACAAAAAGTGCGGTCATTCTTTATATTGATTTACCCAAATTGTTCCCAAATCATTCCCAATTTCACTCCATGCTAAGCGCCGTCAATATCACCAGAGCCATTGTTTCGAAAAGATATGGTATGACGCCGAAGGGACCAAGTCCGGAGGGGGTGTATCCAAACATCGCATGGACAAGCGGCAGGGAAAGCAATGACTGTATAAGCAGCACTCCTATGAAAAACATAAGGCCCAGCATGAAACTGGAGTTTGTTTTGGAATACGTGTCCATATAAATCCAGAGCAACCCTATAAGAAGCATGATATTTATTGAAATGACAATTATGCTTGAGGTGTATCTCAGAGCAAATGCCCTTGCCATTCTTTTATCGAAAGGATGCCCTCTTTCCTCTGCTATTTCTTTTCCCTTTTTGAGAGAGACATACGACATTGCAAGTCCCATCACAGTGCCTAGTAGAATAAGCACAACTATGAGGGCAAATGCCTTTTTTCTTCCATTTTCACTCATTTCTTCACCTCATTGTTTTCATCCTTTTTCTTATTTTTCCCAATTTCGTCCCAAATTTCATAAAAATATTTCATATTATCCTCCAGAATTTCCGACGGGAAGTACATTTTTCCATAGCCGCTGCCCATCGTTGTTATGAGGTTGTTTTTTCTCAGCACATCGAGATGATGCCTCACTGTCTTGTAATCGAGATGAAGTTCGTCTGCAATCTCATTCGCGTTCATGGGCTTTTTTGATATGACATCGATAATTTTTCCTCTGCTCAACCCCCCTGACGTGCCGGCGAGCAGCCACCAGAGAAGTTTCTTTACCTGCTTCAACATGTAAGTATTGTCCAACCGCTTATTTCTTTTGCGGATTATTTTTAAGCATTTCTGCATTCATCATTATGGTACTTTATTATGACACCTTTAACTCTCCTCTGGGGCATATCTATGTCGTATTTAACTCCGAAGGAATTGTGAGAATCACCATCGGAAAAGAAAGATTCGAGAATGAATACAAATCATGCATAAAAAAGGAAAACAGGGAGGCAAGGGCACAATTCAATGAGTATTTCGAGGGAAAAAGAAAAAAATTCTCTCTCCCCCTTAATTTTCAGGGTACTCCGTTTCAGAAAAAGGTCTGGAATGCGCTAAAAAAAATACCATATGGAAAGACATGCTCGTACGAGTGGGTGGCAAAGGAAATCGGCAAGCCCCGAGCAAGCAGGGCGGTCGGAAACGCAGTCGGCGCAAATCCCTTACCAATAGTAATCCCCTGCCATCGTGTCATCAGGAAAAATGGCAAACTAGGTGGTTATGGTTATGGAACTGAAATGAAAAAAAGGCTGCT
>VBQP01000002.1:0-25497 GCA_008297795.1 Thermoplasmata archaeon
GGCTGGCATACCCTGCGGCGTCCTAAGTGTGCCCACAAGATATATGCATTCCGGTGTCGAGATTATTGACCTGAATGATCTGAAAAGAGGTGCTGAACTTATGACTCGCGCTCTTGAAAATGCAGGCAGATATTTCAACGTATGATGAAGTCCACACCTATTTTCACTTTTGAAGGAGAATAGCCCCCTATTATTCGCCAGTTTTTCACATCTGCTTTTTTTCCTTCCTCGATCGCCTCATTTTTCAAATTCTCTATCCTGTCCTTCACCTTATCCTTCTCAATTATTTCATAATAATGTATGTTGCTGCCAGCGTTTACTGCAAGGGAAAAGAATTCATGGGAACTGTGAGGCAGATTCATTATCACATGGTCTGCTTTTTCCAGTGATGGTACAACCTCTCTCGCATCGCCTTCTATCACCTCGATGATATCATCAACCCTGTTTTCCCTTGAGTTTAATCTCGCATATTCCACAGCATGAGGATTTATGTCTATTGCATACACACGGGAGGGTTTTGAAAGTTTTGCAATCAATATGGAGAAAGGGGCTACGCCTGCAAACATGTCTATCACCCTCTCCCCTTCCTTAACACATTTTGCCACTCTGTAACGCTCGGTGGCAAGGCGCGGGGAATAATAGACTTTTGATATATCCAATCTTATCCTTGCCCCGTATTCCACGTGTGTTGTTTCGGTTCTGTTTTCGCCTGCTATCACCCTCACATTCCTGATTCTGTAATCGTCTTTCACCCCATCATCTGCACATACAACCTTTATGCTTTTGTGGGTTGACAGAATCGCGTTCCCTATCTCACTTTCATGTTCTTTCAGTTCAGGAGGTATCCTGACTATGGCAATGTCGCCTACAGTATCGAAGGACGATATCTTTGCTTCTCCCAGAAATTTTTTGATAGCATCCCTGAAGCTTTCCCTTCTCTCTATCTTTTCGAAATACATTTTTTTCATAACAGCGCTTTCGATATCAACCTCCCCCGAAACAGGAATGTAAACATATCTTTCATCGCTTATTATCTTCAAATCGGTTCTCAGCAGATGTTTTTCAGCCAGTTTGCGCCTTGCGTCCTCCGCCTCCCTCCTGGAGACTGCAACGCATAGGGATTCTATCATCAATTTATCATCACTTTATGATATAATTTATATATATCGTTGATGGTTAGCCGTCAATGGGCGAACTCATATTCGTTGGCTTGGGTTTATGGAGCGAGAAGGATATCACCATAGCGGGCAGGGAAATAGCAGGGGAATGCGATACAGTTTTCGCTGAATTCTACACAAGCATGCTTGGGGTTCCGAAAGAAAAGGTAGAGGGTGTCATAGGAAAGAAAATAGAAGTGCTGAGCAGGGAGGAGGTCGAGGATGGAAGCATCATTCTCGACGAGGCGGTCAGCAGAAAAGTGTGTCTTCTGACAGGCGGAGACCCGATGACAGCCACCACTCACGTTGACCTGAGACTAAGGGCAATTGAAAGAGGCATATATACAAGGGTGGTGCATGGGATAAGCATAATTACCGCAGCAGCAGGACTGCTGGGATTGCAGTCGTATAAATTCGGGAGAACAACGACTCTTGCATTTCCAGAGGGTGATTACTTTCCCACATCTCCCTACAATTTCATTGCAGAGAACATGGAAAGGGGGCTACATACTCTTGTATTGCTTGATATCGGAGATAAGTTCATGACGGCAAATGAGGGGATAGAACTGCTTGTTGAAATGGAGAAAAGGGAAAGGAAGGGCATAATCGGCGAAAAAACTCTCATGGCTGTTGTTGCAAGGGCATCTTCGCCTTCTCCTTCAGTCAGGGCAGGATACCCTGATGAACTTCTGAAAGAAGATTTTGGACCGCCGCTTCACTGCATAGTTATTCCCGGAAAACTTCATTTCATGGAGGCAAAAGCCCTTGTGATGCTGGCAGATGCGCCAGAGGAGATAATGAAATAGAATATTGGAGAAAATATCTGATGCTGCAAAAAAGAAATCGCAATCTTATTATACCAATATAAGGATAATTAGCAGATATGAAAACTCTGGTTCTTTGCATAGATAGGGATAATGACCTGGGAAGAAAAACAGATATGGATTCTCCAGTTATCGGGAGGGAGGAGAATCTTCGCGCAGCAGAAAAACTTGCACTTGCCGACCCTGAGGATTCAGACGTAAACTGCATGTTTTCAGCCATAGCAACATTCGACAGGCTTGGCGAAGATGCAGAGATAGTCACAATATGCGGGAGCGATGAGATCGGTCCCGTTTCAGATAAAATAATTGCAGAAAAACTTGATGAGGTAATAGATAAAATAAAGCCGGATAGCGCTATACTGGTGACAGATGGGGAGGAGGACGAATACATACTTCCCATAATAGAATCAAGGCTGAAGGTGGACGCAGTTAAAAGAGTGGTCGTAAAACAGAGCAAAACCCTTGAAGGCACCTATTATCTGATTTCAAGATTCATGGAAGACGAAAAAATGCAGAGAAAATTCATGCTTCCGATAGCCCTGGTACTTTTCTTCTGGGGGCTTTCGGCAATCCTTGGTTCTCCTGCGTGGGGCTTTGCCACAGTTCTTATTGTGCTGGGATTATATCTTATGGCTAGGGTATTCCATTTGCAGGGATTTGCCAGGAGTCTGGGTAAGGAGGTGTATGCAGGTCTGAGAAGCGGGAAAATATCTCTTTTTGCCAATCTCCTTTCTTTGTTTATAATGTTGAGCGCAGTCGTATCGGCATACAACATGGTGTCAACAGTCGAGCCTGCGCCACATGGGGCATTTGAATATACCATAATGTTCATGGATGAAATAGTGTGGTGGTTTGTACTGTCTGTTATGATATCGGCAGCAGGCAGATTCACAGATGTATATTTCAAGGAAAAAAAAGTTCTCTGGGGATATGTAATCCTTCCATTTTCTTTGATTGCATTCGGGCTACTTCTCTCTGCATCTCTTGATGTGCTGATAAAAATCTCGATAAATGGTGAGCCGATCCAATCTCTCTTCACAATGCCATTCCTGACAACGATAATTGAAGGCGTTCTCATAGCATTCATCGGGACCGTTCTTTATCATATAGCAGAAGATATGTATGGCGAAGAGGAAATGCAGAAGAGTTAATAAAGGGAAGTGGTATTAGGGCAGTGATGTCAGGTCTCTTGATATTCTTAATATTGCTACTTATATGGATTTCCGCAATTTACATTTTCAGAAATAAAGAAAGTGACAGTTTTTCACTCTGGGGACCTATTGTTATGTGGAAAACCGAAAAGGGTAAAAAACTCATAGAAAGGATATCAAAAAAGGAGAAATTCTGGAAAGGTTATGCTGATTTTGGAATTGCCCTTTCGTTATTTGCAATGTTTGCCACCTTCGCCCTTATAATTTATAATGCATATCTCTCGTTTCTCATCCCTCCTGAGAATGCACCATCTCCACAGATGATGATAGGGCTTCCGGGCATAAATCCGGTCATTCCTTTGGGTTATGGTATTCTTGCGCTTGCAGTTGCAATAATAATACATGAGTTTTCCCATGGCATACTTGCCATGGTGGGGAAGATAAAAGTAAATGCCCTTGGGCTCATATTCCTTATAGTTCCGATAGGAGCATTTGTGGAACCTGACGAGGAAGAACTCGAAAAAGTTAGCAGAAGAAAACGCTCCAGGGTATTTGCTGCAGGTCCCACCTCCAACATGTTCCTCGCTTTTGTGTGTGCCATTCTTTTCTCTTCGGTGATGATGGGGATGATATCTCCAAAAGTCAATGGAGTTATGATATCCGGTGAGGTGGAGGGAAGTCCATTTGATATCGCAGGTATCAATCCATGGAGCGCAATAACATCATTTGATGGAGTCGAGATAAAAAGCATTGACGATTTCAACAATATCGTAAAGAATATTGAGCCGGGCAAAAAATTCAACGCAACAATATTTTATGAAGGCAGGTTTTTCAATGCAAGCATTGTTTCGGGGCTGGTTATTTCCAATGTGGTAAAAGATTATCCCGCATACTCTGCAGGTCTGGAGGTGGGAGATGTGCTTCTCAGAATAAACGGCACGGAAATAACCCCAAAGACATTCTCTCAGGTGATGAACGGAACAGGGGCAGGAGACACAATAAATGTGGAATTCCTCAGATATGAAAATGGCAAAATGGAAAACCACAGTGTTTTCGTTACCCTTGCAGACAAATACGATTATTATCAGGAGTACAACCCGGATGCAAACAAGGAAGAGTACAGGGGAAAGGGTTTTCTTGGCATATCCACGTTGCCAATGGGGATAACCGCCCTTCCTATGGATTATTACAGGAACAGACTTATGCACCCTCTTTCTGACAGACATTCATTTTTCTTTTATATTGCCCTCCCGTTTGCAGGCTTCTCACCATTCCCTGAAGCATTCACATCTCTCTTTTCCACTCCCTTTTCTCCCTCGGTGTTCTGGCCCCTGACAAACACACTCTACTGGTTATTCTGGCTTAATTTTGCCATAGGGACATTCAACGTTCTTCCTGCAATACCTCTTGACGGGGGATATATATTCAGAGATGGTGTAAGTTTCCTTACCAGCAAAATAAAGAGGAAATGGAAAGATGAAAAAGTGAAGAAAGTATCTTCTGCGGTCACCACAATATTCTCCTTCGCCGTGCTGTTTGTGATAATATCAATCATTCTTATCCCCAGATTGAGGGCAATACTATAAAGTATTAAAAATCCTTTGAGATGTATATCTGTAATGGACAGAATACTCGTGGTATGTGATTTTCATTCAGAGTGCTCGAAGGCAATTGAGACAGCAATAGGCCTTGCAGGAAAGAATTCCAAGATATTTTTATTGAACATCATAAGCGAGGAATATTGCAGGGAGGCGGGAAGGAAAAAATGCAGAGCCAAAATAAAGGAAATGAAGAAGGAAGTCAGGGGGAGGGCAGGGCGGATAAGGGAGGAGGGGCTGAAATGCCGTACAATGATAAGAATCGGGGAACCAATGAGGGAGGTACCAAGAGAATCAAAAAGGTTGAGATGCACATTTATCGTTGTCGAGTACAAAAACAATGGAATATTCCGGGATTATACAATAGAGGAGATATCCGATAATATAATGAATGCATCTTCTCTCCCAGTAATGGTTGTGAGTTAATGGGTTAATCAATCCTTCTTCCTTATTGCCACAAAAAGTATGCATACAAGTGCAAACAGCACCAGTGCAGGCGCAACCCATATGATATCTCCTATTCCTGCTTCTTCTTTAACCGTATATATGCCTATCTCGTTGCTATCAAGTCCGTAATAGTGGTCATATGAGCCGTCTCCATCTGTATCAAAGAGAATTACATTCTCATTTCCTAACTGTTCCTCTGACGTGTCTCTGAGTTCATTATCTTCTCTGTCCCAGTAAACATATGTTCCCTCCTTCTCCTTTACTAGCAAATACCCCATTTCTGTGCCGATGGTCACATTTATTGTCTGGCTTTCGTCTGTAGGATCTGCACCTGCCTCCACCTCGACCTTGTCCGGCACTCCATCAAGATCGTAATCTTTTGGAATGACAAAATATCTGAAAATATCAGATGTATCATTTTCATTGCTGTTTGCAGAAGAATCAACGGCTTCTATGTAATACTCGTAATTCCCCACATTATCATATGATTCCACATGATAGAATATCTTGCTCCCTTCCCTCTGTTTCATATCGTATGCTGTTTCACTTCCGTTGTATATGACGTGCAGAATTGCCTTTTTAATCCCGCTGGAATCATCTATGAGTGCAGATATGTTAACAGCGCCATATATCACCTGTTTCTGTGGCGAGGCAGTCACAGCCCTTATTGTTGGAGGTGTCGTCTCTATGCCGCTATAAACGATTCTGAAGGTCATGTTGCTGCTTTTTCCCATGTTCTGCCACTCCGCCTCCCCGCCCGCTGTATCAAAAGCTTCTATAAAGCAGGTATAGTAATCCACATTGCTGAATGTTTCATTGCAGTAGTATATGTCTGTGTCTCCTATACGGTGCATGTCGTATTCCTTTCTCTCTCCGTTTTTATCTGTTACCACAGCAATTGCGCTGTCTATTGTAGTATCATTATCGATTATGATTGCAGATATGTTTATGTTCTCTCCAAGAAATTGCAGGGAAGGAGTTACTCTCATGTTGTATATGTATGGCGGAGAGGAGTCAACATCTCCACCCACTTTTATATCCTTTATGGCTATATTGTTGTGAAGATTGGATTCCTCTGAACATTTCACCTCTATTTTTATTGAATATGTGCCGTTACTCTCAGGATTCCATACTGCATAGATGCTCTCCGAACTCCTCTTTCCTATGATTTTTTCGATGCTTCCGTTATGTATGAGAGTGTATTTTTTCTCACCTTTCTCTTTTACATAAAAGTTTATTTCTGCGGTTGTATCGTTGTATCCAATATTTTTCACATCAGCGGTTATGTTGACGCTATTGTTTAAAACTGGATGGGATGGATCGAACCCAATATCGTTCATACCCACTGACAGATCTGGCAGGGGTATTACGGAGATAAACACCGTATTCCAGTTATCTGTTTTCTTCCATTCAGGTATCTCTCCTTTCTCATTTACTCTTGCAACTGCTGTCCATTCTCCGTTATATGAAGGTTCTCCATAAGAGGCATGCCAGGTGAAAATAACTTTTTTTGTCTCTCCCTCTTTGAGCCCTGTTATTCCCTTTACCATTCTTATTGAGTCTCCATTACCCTGATGCAGTACAAGAGACACGTTTATTGGCGTATCTTCATCAACATCCTTTGGACCATGATTCATTATGCTTACAGTGATTTGTGTATCTTCCCCCTCTTTTACATTTTCTGGGGCAGATATTTTTGTGACATCCAGATTGGCAGCAGGCTTAACATCTATCGAAATCGAGCGCTCGACCATATAATTTGAGCCATCGGAGATGGACACGTCAAGTCTCCATTCTCCCGCCTTTGTCCCATTCTGAAATGTGTAAAAATCATCTATTTGCCATTTCGTTCTGTCGCTCCCATCTGGCATGAAAGAATAGCCGATATCGTCTATATACACTGTATTTTCCCCGCTTTCCTCGTTTGCCACCAGTCGTATCTCTATTCCTGTCACCATCCCTGCTCCTGCCCTCCATTTATTCAAAACATTTGCAGGAATCTCGTATTTGTGCCAGGCTCCGTCGCTTATCAAACTGCTCATGCCAATTGTATAGTATTTGTTTTTCCCTCCCTCCGTGAGCAAGGTATAATTCAGATAACTTGCAGACGAATATTTCTGGACGTTATACCAGAACCACAGTGATGGGAGATGTGATACGTGTATGCTCTGAATAACTTCCTGGCGCAGGGCGGCAGTATCATCTTTGCTCACCGGCTGGTCTTCAAATTTCCACTTGCCGGAATAGTCGCTCAACTTTAGTTCCACTGCCTTTTTGCCGCTATGGGCAGATGTCGAAAACGAAGCGCTTGCAGTCTGTATATTTGAATAATATACGTGGGTATACGAGTTGCCGCCTTCAAAACTTGCATCCGGTAGCGGAAGGGAAGATTTAACGAACTTTCCATCAGGGGAATAAATTATTGCTGTAACTCCCCTGGGGTTTGCAATTGTGGTGACATTTATTGTTCTTATGGTGTTCATGCCTCCAACGCCTGCTACATACTCCTGGTTGAGGGGTATAACATCGCCCCACCAGCCGTGGGATTTGTTTTCCATGACTGTTACATTGGGAGATGGTGATGCTGTTATCCAGCAGGAATCCAGGTATGCATAAACCTCGTGGAAAGAGGTGTCTACACTGCTCTCGGTGACATAAACCCTGAGATAAATTGTTGACATGCTTTTTCCCCTGAGATTAAGTGTAACATTCTTGTTTATCGTTTTCCATCCGCCTGTCGAAGTTCCGCTGTCTATGGTTGTTCCGTCAAGAACAAGTTCCCATTTGACATTATCAATATCTGAAGAGAAATATAAGTCTGCATTCAGCATATAGCTTCCGGCATTTCCATTATCCGGCACTTTAAAATTCTGGTAAACTTTGGCATACCAGTCCTTTTGCCATATCAACCCTTTCCTGTAAATTTTGTAACAATGGTCATTGTCACTTGGGTCTTTGTCATATCCCATGCTCCATCCACCCATATTTGTATTCAGGGGGATTGTGGGTTCGCTGTTATTTTTCCACTGGCTGGAGTTTGTGTCCTCAAATTCCGAATTTTTTATTCCAGAATATATTTTTCCGTACTCCCCGCTCTTCTCCCCATTCTCGACTGTATCCCAGTATATATAATAGTATTTCATTTCATGGGGAAGTACAGACCCCTCCATAACCCATGAGAGGGTGACATTTGCACTGTCTGATGCATCATAATCGTCGCTGAATTTTATTTCCCGCCCGATGCTTTCCACAGGATACCAGGTGTCATTACTGCTGTCATATTCCACGACTCTCACAGAATCGGGATAGAATGTTCTCTCAGAAAATCCGCCCGATGGCTGATAGGATGCGATTTCATCCATGAGTTCCGTGAAATTTATATTGCAGTACACCACTTTGTTTTCATAAACATATCCTTCTCTCTGTCCCATCATCGTTACGGACATCGGCACACGGTAATGCCAGTCAGGATTCCACCACTCAGCCCTTTCAGGCGCAGGGGGGAACGGGGGGCGGACAGGCTCTTTTACATCCACTTTTATGCTTCCAAGATTGTTATCCTCGTTTGTTTCCACTATGAGTTCTTCAAAATCTGCAAAAATGAACAGGGTGTAATTTCCAGCATTTTTTGCAATCCAGTAAAGGGTAATCTCTTTTTCCTCACCTGGAGAAAGCGACGATATGTGAATTTCATCTGCAGGGTTGTCTCTTGTATTGACATAAAGTGCCACACCTATATTTTCCAGGTTCGTATCTCCCAAGTTCTCCACTGTCACATTTATTTTGACCTGGTCGTTCTCATATATATCGCTCGGAAATGTTGATATCGAATCTGTAAGGACGGCAACATCTGAGCCCGGGTTGTATGCATGTGCAAACATCCCGGCAGCAACTCCTGAAATCAGGGAAAACATTACCACGAAAGATATAGTCCTAACCCTCAAGTTTGCAATTAATGAAGTTTGCGTCAATTTTATACCCCTTTTCCCTTAAATAAAAATTTGGTTAAATAATTTGTGGTAAAAATTATTTCCCTGCCAGGTTTGGAAAATGCTTTTTTCGGAATTTTTATCTTTCAGGTATCAGATGACTTCCATCGCATGTTTCGGCGGTGTTGATATTAAAGCCTTCCCTGCACACTGCAAAAGTTATGCCTGTCGAATCGCATGCGCTTCTCACCCTTTTCATAAGTTCGTATCTGATGGGGCGGGGGAGGTAATATGAATTTCCTTCTTTCACAAATCTTATTTCTTTCATTATTTCCGGCATTGAGTTTCTCAACCTTTTCAATGAGTCCGCTCTCGGTTTTACAGTGGAGGAAACAATGTGCAGGGCGTATCTGGATACCTCTGCCACCAACTCCTCTATCCCATCTTCATTAACTCCAGGTATAATGGGATCAAATCTTACAGAGCAGGGTATGCCCGCCTCCTTCAATTTCTTCAATGCTTTTATTCTTTTTTCCGGGCTCGGTGCGTGGGGCTCTATCCTTCTTGCGATATCCTCCCTCAGTGTGGTTATGGTCATGCTCACAGATGCGTTCATCCTGGAGATTATGTCCATGTCTCTGGCAACAAGGTCAGATTTTGTAACTATGAGAACCTTTATCTTTCTTTCTTTAAAAATTTCAAGGCATTTTCTTGTGGCTTGATGGTATGATTCTTCAGGCGTGTAAGGGTCTGAGCTGTTTGACATGCTTATATATGTATCTATCTTTTTTGTTCTTAGTTCCTTCCTCAACCTCTTTTCCAGGTTTTCCTTGAGGCGGGCATTGAAAGGATCGGGAATATAAGAGGATATATAGCAGTAGATGCATGCATGAGAGCACCCTGTGTACGGGTTGAAAGAATACTTGGGGGGACATGTGCAGAGTTTGTTTTTCCATGGGTCAAATTTTGTTATGAGCATTGGGACAAAACTTAATGCCATGCAGGATTAATTATTTTCTCCATAATTTTTTAAATTGTTTTTGCATCTTGTCTCTCATGGTTTCGGTTAAGGAGTTTGAAGGAATAAGACCAAAGAATCCGGAAGAGTTCTGCATAAAGCCATATGACGTTATATCAAAGGAAGAGGAAGAAGAACTGAGAAAGGGCAATAATGCAATACATATTATCCTGCCCGAGGGAGAGGGAGAAGAAAGATACGAAAATGCAAGAAGAGCATTCGAGAGGGAGATAAAAAACATGGTTGTTGACGAACCCTCCATGTATCTCTATGAGGAAGGAAACAGAGATTTCACTCAGAGAGGATTCATACTTACAGTTTCTCTTAAAGATTACGGGGCAGGAAAAATCAAAAAGCACGAGGAGACAAGAGAAAAACCCCTCAGAGACCGCATAAAGCATATAGAAGCAACCGGCGCAAATACAGGGCTCGTATGGACAATATTCAGAAGCAGAGAGGAAATAAAAAAAATAATGGATGAGATTTCTTCCAAAGAGCCGGTATTTGATTTCAGTAAATACGGGTACAACCACAAACTGTGGAGAATAGGAAGGGAGCATATCAACACAATTAAAAAATTGTTTTCAAACATTGACCTTTATATTGCAGATGGCCATCACCGCATAGCAGCCGCCTATGAATACATGAAAAAGCATGGCGGGGGGGAGGCGGAATATGTGATGGTGTTCGCTGCAAATGACGACGAAACAAGGATATTGCCATACAACAGGGTTATAAGGAAAATAGATAATAGCGATTTTATTGATGAAATCAGGGAAAATTTCGAAGTAAGCGAGATGGACATTATAAAAGAGCCGGAAAAGCACGAGATACAGATGTACTGGAACAATAAATGGTGGCAACTTATACCAAAACATATTCCAGAAGATTCTGTTAATTCTCTGGACGTGAGCATACTGCAGGAAAAACTCCTTGACCCGATTCTCGGCATAAAGGATGTGAGGAATGACCCGAACATATTCTTCGTGGGCGGGGACATATCGAGGGAGGAATACGAAAAATTTGTGGATGAAAAAGGAAATGATGCAGTATTTTATCTCCATCCAACAAGCATCGAAGAACTCGAAAGAGTTGCAGACGAAAGGAGGAGCATGCCGCCAAAATCCACATGGTTTGACCCCAAGTTGCTTACAGGGCTGGTATTCCATCGTTTGGAGTAATGTGGGGCAGCCCTGGCAAACAATCATAACTGATCAGCAGATTCAGTAAGGGAAGTATTTTCAGATTTATAGGGGGCTTTATAAGAGACTGAATAAAATACTGAGAGGAGTTTGTGTGATACTCCTCAATTACTTCCACACCTTTACACCCTCTTTTGATATGGAAGTCACAATTGCCTTGCCCCCTGCCTTTTCGATTGCTATTGCGACTTTCTCAGGCTCATCTGTGATTGCTATCATGCTGCCGCCGCCGCCTGCGCCTGTGAGTTTTGCTCCATATGCTCCTGCTCTCAATGATGCGTTTACGAGTTTTTCGAGTTCGGGGGAACTGGCGCCGAGAGTGTGGAGAATTTTCTGTCCCTCATTCATCTTTTCTCCCAGGGAAACGAAATCTCTGTTTTTCAAATCTTTTACTCCTTCCACTGCGAGTTCTCCTATCCTTTCCATGAGTTCTCTTGCAAAGCCAGAGTATTTTACAAATTTCTTTACCTTCTTTACAAGCAATGGCGTCTTCGATTTTATACCTGTCATGCCCACGACAATTTTCATTTCAGGTGCATCTATGTGGTGCACGAACCATCTTCTCTCGCCTTTTGATATTTCCCATATGAAACCGTCCAATTTTTTTTCATATAGTAGTATTGCGGAGCCGTATGTGCAGACAGATGTATCATTTGGGCTTCCACCCTTCTGAATTTCATATTCTATTTCAAAACTTTTTTTCGCCACTTCCTCCAGAGAGAACGAGTTGTTCATCTCCAGAAGGCATGCGACAGTTGCTGTGGTTATTGCGGCAGATGAGCCAAGTCCGCTTGCCGAAGGTATTTTGGAAAATGTTGTGACGGAGAGGGGATACCCTTCCCACAGTTTTTCTATTGCATATTTTATGTATGTGTGCCTTCTGCCGTCCATTGTCCTGCCGTTTACAGAAAATTCTTTCCCTCTTTCTATGTCCACTCCCACTCTCAGATCTATTGCTACAGAGAGGCAGGGCTGACCGTAAACCACACCGTGCTCTCCAATGAGAATAACTTTTCCGGGGACAGACGCCACTGCCATTAAAACATGTAACAGTCAGAGGGTAAAAATTTTTATGCCTTTTTTCAGGATTTTGCAGGTTATCAAAATTTTAATTATGTTCAACAATTCTTTAAAGAGGTATTATATTTATTGCATATAATACAGAACATGGGCTATTTACATGAGAGATTGCAGGAAACATTTTATCTGCCCGCAGAGGAATGGAAGGAAGTAGACCATCTCATTTATGGTCTGGACGATTACACTTCTTATGATGCAGGCAGAGTCAGAGATTTGAGATTCAGGGCTATAAAGGAAGCTTTTTTGCACCACTATTCCAACAACCTCTTCTATAAAAAGCACTGCCAGGAAAATGGTATATCGCCGGAGGATATAAGGGGTGAGGAGGATTTCAGCAGGATACCTTTAATTCCTGACAGATTTTTTAAGGAATATCCGAGCGAGAATCCAAGGGAGTTGTACGAGTGGCTGTATGCTGTTTCTTCAGTCGATATAGGAGAATTTGATTTCAGGGGTAAAAAACTCCATGAATTCCTCTCATGGGCTGAGAAAAGGTTGAACGGGGTGGTGAATCACTCTTCAGGGACAACAGGCAAGTTCAGTTTCATGTTCAGGGACGAGATTACCAGTAAAAGAATGTTTTATGCTGCCGACAAAACACTTCTTTTCTCAGTTGCAACACCAGATGACGATGCCCATTTTATCTATCCCGGTCCAACAAAAACACATCTTACCTTGGGGAGATGGATTGCAGAAGGAACAAGAATTTTTGATGAAAACCATCGCCACTTTCTGACGGACAAACCTTTGAGCATAGACATATTGAGAATTATGGCAGGGCAGATTCAGGGTATGGGGGACAAACTGAAACTTGCTGTAATAAAGAAGGCTATGGAGAAAGGGCAGTTTAAACTTATAAAACTTCTTCAGGAAATGGATAGAAACGGTAAGCAGGTATACATGCTTTCATTCCCTTTCCAGATATATGATTTGATGGAAAAGATGGAGAAAGAAGGAGTCTATCTCAATCTCGGTGAAAGCAATTCTGTTATTCTGACAGGTGGCGGCTGGAAGATACATGAGAATAGAAAAGTTTCCGTGGAGGAATTTTCCAACAAGATAGAAGAATTTTTTGGCATACCTGCAGCCAACTACCGCGACCTCTATGGGATGTCTGAAATGAACGGGCTTGCACTGGACTGCGAACACAGATACAAGCATCTATCTCCATGGATTTATCCTATGGTACTAGACGAAAACGATGAAATGGTAGGATATGGTGAGGAGGGAAGATTTGCTTTCCTCGACCCTGCGGCAAACAGTTATCCGGGATTCATAGTGACGGGCGATAAGGTTAGATTGCTGGAAAGATGCCCTGAATGCGGCAGAGAAGGGATTGTTGTGGAAGGAGAAATAAGCAGGATGGTTGGCGCAGAAGCCAAAGGTTGTGGCAATTTGATGCGCGATTTAATGGTCGAAGAAATGAGGTGAAATTATGAAATGGCTGAATGAGATAATCGATAAGGGAAACATACCTCCGCCGGCAATACTGAAAAATTTTGCAAAGACAGTCGGTCCGCTGTCATATGCAATAGCAAGAAACCCGAAAACAGTTATTGCAAATAAAAAGGCTTGGGGGGAGAGATTGAAAAAATCGAGAGCACCATGGGCTCATCTTGAAGATGAGAGCGAGCATGACACAACATTGCTCTTTGACGAGGATGATTATCAGGATTTGCTTCCGGTGAGGGACGAGAAATATCTGCGTCCAACAAGGCTGTGCGAATATGATGCACCTGAGATAAGAATTCTGGCAAAAAAGTTAGGTGCCTACGACAAGGAGCCGATAGAGTACGCAAAGTCCATATATTATTTTGTAAAAAATCAAAAGTATCTAATATTCAAGCCCATGAGGGGGGCATTGGGCGTTCTGAAATCTAGGGGAGGGGTATGCCTCGACCAGATGAGTTTGCTGATATCTCTTGCAAGGGCAGGTGGCATAAAAGCGCGTTTCAGGCTATATGCTTTCACGGCTTCCCAGGAACTGGATGAACTCTTGCTCCAGGACAATCCCATACTCAGAGAAACATATGAGATGCTCGGCTTTCTGGATTCCCTTCACGGATGTGCTGAATTGTTAATAGATGGGGAATGGATTCAACTTGACCCCACATTTTCAGATGAACTTGAAGCAGGAATGGGACTCCCACTCACACAATTTGGCGAAGAGCCTTCATGGAGGACAAGGATACCTGAGAGGGATATAGTCTTTGAGGGATTTCCCTTAATGGTCAAAAGTCTGCTTATTGGGATGGCATTTCTTCTCAGAGATACTGTCGATAAAGTTAATAAAAAACTTGACGATATAAGGGAAGAAGGACGGAAAATCCTTGACGAAGTTGGCAGGGAGGCATACAACGAAAAGAAGAAAAAGAAAGCAAAAATATCTGTTCCAAACATATATGAGGTCAGGGCTTTCCGGCAGAGTCAGAATGCAATAGTGGAAGAAGTGGTTTAGCTCCACGTGGATATTGCGTCATGGATTATGTCAGAGCGCTTTGTTGAGTTTCCTGACTCTTTCCTCGCCACCTATTTCTTCAATCGTATCTACTACGGCAGCAGGCACAAGTTCCTCCCACCCCTCCCCCTCCGCCATCCTGCGTCTTATCTCTGTTCCAGAGTATTTTTCCCTTTCAAATAAGGGGGTGCTTTCGACTTTGAAACCATCTTTCTCAAAGATTTCTTTTATGACAGGATTATTAGAAAGAACTACATCGAATTCAGGAGATAGGTCAGAGACATGGCTTGCATAGACGCCATATCTGTTTATGTCGGGCACAGGAACAATATAATATTTTTCAATGCCCATCTCTTCCATTGTTCTTCGAATCATTAAATATCTCTCGCCTCCTGTAAATGGGTTTTTCAGGGTATAACTATCGTATGCAGAACCTATGACAACAATTATTTCCTCATATTTTTTTACTGCATATTTTACAAGTTCTGCATGCCCCTTGTGAAATGGCTGGAATCGACCAATAATGAGGGAGCGCATGATACAATATGTCATTACGGCATAAAAATATTGGGTAAAATTTTTTAATGGCAGGCATATTCCATAAACTAAGCCAGCGTAGCTTAGCGGAAGAGCGGCTGACTTGTAACCCTTTTCCATCCATCTGCAGGAAAAGGATGCAGGAAATCAGCAGGTCGAGGGTTCAAATCCCTTCGCTGGCTTTATATCATTTCTGGTATGTAGGGAAAGGATATTTTTACTGGAAACATTTATAAAAATTTCTCATGATGTTATATCATGAAGAAGGAGGCAATTTTCATAGCCCTGCTTTTGCTGATAACTTCACTTCCCATTTATCAGCATGGAGAAAGTGCAGTTGTTTCTACGCACCAGCAAGGGGAACTAATCAACATTACTGCTGAGGAAGCCTGGGAAATGCTAAACAACGAGGAGGATGGTAAACAGATTCCAGTAGACGTGAGGACATTCGGGGAGTATTTCAACGAGAGGATATCCACCCCACATATATACGACAAGCCGATACTCTGCCCGTTGCAACTGCTGGAAATTCCTCTTTTTACAAATATTTTCATCAAACTGTTCCAGGGGAAAGAAGTCATTCTATACTGCCGGACTGCACACCGAAGTGGCATTGCGGGAAAACTTATCTTGGAAAGCGGATATGACACCCCTCTCTATAATATGATCGGGGGCATAACTGCTTGGAAGGATGCAGGACTACCAACTGTGAGTGGACTCGGATTCGGGGCGTAATGGCTGCGTTCATTTTAAATAACCCATCTGATATTCATTTCGAATAAAATGAAGGTATCTGATTTGAAAGCAAACAGCAATGTAGATGAGATTGTTCTTAAAATAGTGGAAAAAAATGAGCCGAGAGAGATAACGAAAAGATTCGGCGGCACAGCAAGAGTATGCGACCTTGTTGGGCAGGATGAAGATGGCAACACCGTAAAAATCACCCTCTGGAATGACGAGATAGACACAGTGGAGATAAACGAAGTCATAAAAATAAAAGACGGGTGGGTAAAAGAGTGGAACAATCAACTTCAGATTTCAACTGGAAGAAGCGGAAGGATAGAGAAACTGGAATAATCAACCCTTTCTTTCTATTTTTTCTATAATGCCGTTTGCTATAAGGAATTTGCACAACTTGCATATCTCCTCTTCCGGGGGAGTGCCGTTTATGATATTATCAACAGATTTTCGGAATTCCTCCTTTCCCATGCCATCAAAACCTATATTGCCCCTCTTTCTTGAGAGATACTGTGAAACCGCTGCGTTTGTAACTCCCAGAAACATTGCCGCATCTTTTTGCTGCATGCCATAATCTTTTATCATTATGGAAGATATCTCCCTCCTTATGGCAGGAAGCAAGTACCAGGTTACTATTTCGCAATTAACCTTTCCCTTCATGATAAATAATGGATAAAAACTATTTAGCATTAACTATCGTTAAAAACTGTTACCGCCAGTTGATGCTCGGCAGCAGGAAATGGTGTTCATAAAATCCTGTTACATCTGAAAATCTATATGTTTTTCCGTTTATGTTTGCTGTTCCACTCATTTTGCCCATAAGATAAGGCATGCCCATCTTCCCGACACCTATTATATATGCTCTCTCAAATTTTAAAGTGAGTTCTACTGAAAAACTACCATTTGAACCGCTAAAAATAATCTCAGTGGGTTTTTTGAATCCACATATTATGTCCCAGTTTTTATACTCCACAGTAAGATCTTGCATGTAAATCGCTTTTCTTACAGTTTCATTTGAAAAGTATATTCCTCCTTCATATGGTCCATTGCCAAATCTAAGCATTCCATATGTGATACTGGCAGGCATGCTGCCGTCACTGAATTCACCCCAGTCCCAGTACAGTGATAATTTTTCTGATATCCCCCAGTTGTGGTCGTGATATCCTTTCCCGGAGATGGTGTATATGTGGTGACCGTTTTTATCACTATATTCCAGTACCCCCTCTACTCTTCCATACGGAACAGGTATGTTCCATCTCATCCATCTATTTTCTTCTGCTGTTGATGGTATTCCCTCTATCCCTCTGTTTATTTTTGATAGATTGAGTTGTAAATTCACATTGTTTATGATGTTATGATATGTTATGGTGTATGTTCCGTCATCATTTTCAGTAAAGACATCTCCTGCTATGGTCACATTACATTTTTCATAATCCAGTTTGTAATCTATGAGGGGGTAACTCTTCAGACTTTTGAAAGTGCTCCCATCGCTTTTCATGAAAATCATAAATATTCCAACTGCTGATGCAAAAGGATTGTTAAGGTCTCCGAAAGTGAAAAATTCGATGATAATGTTATTGCCATCATATCCCTTGGCATTTGCATACCACCATTCATACCAGTTTATTATGTTGCTTTCATTCTGGTGATATTTGAAGTGGGCTGCGTCGTCTATACCGTCCGAGTCATTATATTGCGCTAAAGCAGAAGGTTGCCGTGCCACCACTGCTGCATCAATACCTTCTTCCTTTTTTTCTCCAGCCATGGAAACGCTTGCTATAAGGAGAATAAGGGATACTGAAATTGCAGCAACACCTCGCATATGAAAATATAAGAGAATCACTCTATTTATTTTTTATTGCCGCCATGCCCGCCATTACCTGTACCGGTTTTTTTACCGTGCATCATAATGCTCCGTCAAAATATACAATGGTTTATAGGAGAGATATGCTATACCACGATATCTCTCAAAAAAGATCTGACATCTACATTTCATCTGCGCTGAATGCAGTCTGTTCGCTACCACTATCGCCCTTATTTTTGCATACTGCAGCTATTACGTGCCAAATCGGGAGACAATTTGCCTTTGTTTCTCGTGCCTTTGACGACTTCTACGGATTTCCCGGCTTTTGTACCACGCTTTTCAAGCATTGATTTTTTCATTCTATTTTACCGCTCGAGTCATAACTCATCTAAATGAATTTCTGTGGCAATTTGCTTTTTTCATATTTCCTACAGTCGAGAAATCAAGCAGTCCAGCATCGCTTATTGCCAGCACTCTGAATTTATCCACATTGTGCCTTTTCAATATGGGCGAGAGATAGTCGTCAGCATCTGCAGAGGAAACGTCTGTCCCTGATGCAAGAGGAGAAAAAGCGGGCATCACTATTATTTCATCTGAAAACAGATAGCATGGCAATGATATGGTTGCACCCACCTTATCTCTCAACTTTATTGAGGGGTGTTCATGCGCAATCACCTTTTTGTCCCCCTCAAAATCTCTGTGTCCGTGGGCAAATACTATGCTTCCCATATCATATTTATTAACCATTCTCACATCGAATTTTGAGGCAATGGTTTTCAGAAAGTTGTCGTGGTTTCCCCTGATTAGAATAACCTCTCTCTTCCTGCGCAGGGTATTGAGAACATTGCCGACTTCCTGCCATTCCTGCCTCAAATTTCTTCCGAAATTATGTTTGAAATCTCCGTTTACAATTATTTTTTCAGGGTCATATTCTTCTATGATATTTTCCAGTTTCTCTATAATCACTTTTTCCTGATATCTTGGCATGGCAACACCTTCCATGCGGAGCACACCTTCATACCCGAGATGCAAATCTGAGATTATCACAGTATTTTCTTCGGGCATGTATATGCAGTATCTGTCTGTGGCAATTAGTCCATCCCATATCTCCATTTCACTCTTCATTACCTATCGCCTCCATCATCTCCCTGTGCATCTCCTGAACAAGCATCTTCCTGTCCTCCATTAGGACAACATCTGTTGAGCCCATGGCAAGTATGTTGAAAGAAAATGGGGAGGGCAGTCCTTTCCTCAAAATCTGGACTTTTATCTTCCCTTCTTCCACTTTTTTTACAAAGTCTTCTGCATTTTCTATGTCCATGGCGTCTTCCATTATTTCTCTGTAAGTTTCCTTGAGCGCCGGAAAATCAGGATCTATTTCCTTTACAACTTTAAAAAGCATCGACGCATTTCTCTGCTGGCGCGATACACTCATCTCATGCCCCAGATAATTTTTCAAAATCATGAATGAACGAGTAGCCACATGACGAAAACGTCTTTTCAGCATTTCTGTATTCCCGAGCGCATCTTTGAGGTGCGCCCTCAGATTATGTGAAGAGAACAGGGAAAGTATTTCTTCATTTTCAACATCCCTTTTTTTCGATGAGTACATCATATCAAATCCATTATCATTTATGGCGAGTTTGACATTCAAACCCTTCATTTTTGACAGACGGTATGCAAAAACCCTTGCAATTGCATCGTTTGCTTTTCTGCCGACAAGGGTATGAAATACCAGATGGCGATATCCATCTCTGATAAAATTCTCGACCACGATTTTTCTGTCATTCGGGACAGAGAAATGCATCTGTTCTTCAAAATATTCCCTTATCTCCGGGTGGATGCTGCCTGCATTACCTTCCTTTATCGCTTTCTCTGTTTCCCTTCTGAACGCCCCTATCTGCATTGCAAGGTCATAACTCAAAGGCAGCTGCTCTGAAAACCACGAAGGTATTGTAGGAGCCGCCTCGGGGCGCGGCGCCACATAGATTCTCATGCCCTTCGATTTTATGAACTCATATGTTTTTCCGGCAAGTACGAAGATATCTCCTTTCTTCAGCCTTTCAGCAAAAGGTTCTTCCACTTTACCGACGTATCTCTTTGGAAGAGAGTAAACCCTTATCCCCACTTCGTCAGGGATTGTGCCAATATTCAGATAATATATGGGGCGCACCATCTTGCCCCTTCTTCCAAATATTCTTTCTTTTTCGTCAAACCATATCTTCCCGTATATTTTCCTTCCCTCCAGTTCTTCATGTCCTCCCGATAAATATTTCAGCAGATTCGTGAAATCCTTTTCAGGTAGGGCAGTATACGGGTATGCCCTTTTCACAACCTTCAGCGCTTCATCAACCTCCCATCTTTTTTCTATTGCCATGCCCACAATATGCTGGGCAAGAACATCAAGCGCGTTGCGCGGTATATGCACGCGGTCAAGTCTGCCCCTCTTTGCTTCTCTCGCAAGTACGGTGCATTCCACAAGGTCGTCTCTGTCAAGAACAACTATTCTGCCTCTTGAAACCTCGTGGAGGAAATGCCCGCTTCTGCCAATGCGCTGCAGAGCCCTTGTAACGCTTTTCGGAGAGCCGAGCAGAATCACGAGGTCTATATATCCTATATCTATCCCCAGTTCCAGACTTGTGGAAGATACGACGCATTTCAACTCCCCTTTTTTCAAACGCTCCTCCACCTCTATTCTCACCTCTCTTGAAAGGGAGCCGTGATGGGCTTCTATGCTGTTCTCATATTTCTCAAACCTCTTTTTCAGGTTGAACACTACCCTTTCCGTTGCACTTCTCGTGTTTGTAAAAATGAGGGTTGTCCTGTGTGATGATATTAGTTCATCAAGTTTTTTGTAGAGGGCATCTGACGACTCGGAGGCGGGAGCATATATCAGGCTACCGACAGGCGAAATTACTTTGATATCCACCTTTTTCAAAAAATTTACATCCACTATAAGGCATTTCCTCCCCCTGCCAACCAGGAACTTTGCTATCTGCTCCATTGGGGATATGGTTGCTGAAAGCCCTATTCGTATGGGTTTTTTCTTCATCGGGTGGCAAAGTCTTTCTAGAGAAAGTGAAAGATGCGTCCCTCTTTTGTTTTCGGCAAGAGAATGTATTTCGTCCACTATTACCCATTTCACCTCTCTTAATTTCTGGGAGAATTTCGGCGCGTTTAGAACGATTGAAAGACTTTCAGGGGTTGTTATGAATATGTGCGGCGGTTTTCTTGCCTGCTGCTGCCTTTCCTTCTGGGTTGTGTCTCCTGTTCTAACCCCAATTCTTATTTTGTCCTCAATGTCATGCATTGAATAAATTTCCTGTAGGGGCTCCTCCAGGTTGCGCTCTATGTCGTTGTTCAGCGCTTTGAGAGGAGATATGTAAAGCACATAAATTCTATCTTCCAGTTTGCCCTTTTTGGCGAGCATCAGAAGTTCGCTTATTGCAGCAAGAAATGCGGACAGGGTTTTTCCAGAGCCGGTGGGCGATGATATCAGCGTATTCTTTCCGTCATGTATCTCCTTCAGCGCATATTTCTGAGGGGGGGTGAATGTACCGTATTTCTTTCTGAACCATTCTCTGACCTCAGGCGCAAGTATGGAGTAGATTTCATCATCGCTGTATTCCTGCTTTGCGTACTCAATCACTTTTGAAAAAGAATTCTCTGGGATAAAAAACTTTGCTCACAACCGCCCTCGCTCAACTGCAATGCTGCAATCGCAATTTTTTTCTTTCGGGATGAGTTTCACTGCATCCCTGACAACATCTATGACGACCTTCCTCATTTTTTCATAAATTGCTGCTATTTCATCTGCGGGAAGGCTTTTCTGAAGTCCGGCAGCCATGTTCGAGACAATGCATAATGAGGCATAGCATATCCCTCTTTCGCGGGCAAGCACTGCTTCAGGTGCAAGTGTCATTCCGACCACGTCTGCAAAATTTGAGAGCATTGATATTTCAGCCTTTGTTTCGAATCTCGGTCCCTCTGTGGCTGCATACACACCTTCGAAAACTCTGCCGTATTTTTCCGCTGCTTCAAATATCGCACTTCTTACTTCGGGGCAGAAAGGCTGACTCATGTCGATATGAACAACTTCATCGTCAAAAAACGTTGAGCGGCGTTTTGTAAAATCAATGAAATCATCTGGAACAAAAAGACTGCCCTCTTTTATCCCCTTTTTCATCGAACCAACTGTACTCACCCCTATTATTCTCTCAACCCTTGCATTCTTCAATGCCTGTATATTTGCCTTGTGATTCACGCCGTGGGGCGGAAGGGTATGCCCTTTTCCGTGGCGCGGAATGAAGAATATCTCGTTCTCATCTGTGGAGGAATATATCATCTCGACATTGCCATATCTCGTGCTGGCAAATATTTCCTCACCTTCGAAATTATATATTCCTGTGCCTCCTATAAGTCCTATCCTCATCATTTTACTATTCCCCACGGATATATAAAAATGACTAAATGTCCTCCCACTCCTTCAGTACAGACTGCCATAGGAATTCTTCAATTCCTTCAATTCCTTCAAGCCTTCTTATTATCCTTTCATATCCCTTACCGAGCGTCCTTATGCGAACCTTTGCAATCATATCATGCTTTCCAGCCAGTGCTGCAACCGCAACAACCCCTCTTATATGCCATATCTCCTCCATGAGTTGTTTTATGGATTTATTCCCCTGCGCATTTATGAAAACATATGCTCTCACTTCTGTCAATGCAAATGTTGCAACCCCAAGCACTACCAGTATTATGCCCATAAGTTTTATTATCACCAGGGTCGGACTTGCTGAAAAAGAGAAGTCCATATATCGGGAGAGGAGAAGGGAGAGGGGTATGGCAAATATTATAGTCGATGCCTTGACTGCCTGTGATATGCTGGCTTTTCCAAGTCCAAGAGCCCTTATATAAAGCACGTAAGAGAAGAAAGTCACGCCCATTGTCAGAGAGAGCCATGGATAAAATTTATATGCCGTATTTATACCTTCAAAGAAGTAATCTTTGTTGTAGATGAAGACAAATATGGATGTGAATATTGTCGTGAATATGACGTTCCAGAGGCGTATATTTATGGAGTCGTTGTGTGCTTCATTTATCTGCATCAACTTTAGCTTCCTCTGATATATCGCAAGTATTACCCACCCCGGATTCATTACAAGAAATATCACGAGCAACGCCATTACATTTACCTCCCCCGACAGCGATATGGATGCCATTATGGCTCCGAATGTGACTATTATTGATGACTCCACTTCTGCCAGCGTCGGGGAATCTTTTTCTGAAAGAGATTCAACTATAAGGAGATAGAGAATGACAACCTGGAAGAATGGAAGCACTGCAGATGGGTCAACAAATTCAGAAACAACGTAAAAATATCCGAGGGTGGAGATTGTATTCCCTATACCTGCCATAACATGATATTTCAATTCCTCTTTTTTTACAAGTCTCACTCTTTTGAATGAAGGATCAATTGCAGAGCCTATGCTTTTGCCATTTCTCGTTGGTATTGATAAAAAAATAGAAAGGAAAAGAGTTATGAAAATACCAACAAAAAATACAGAAACGCCGAAAACCCATGGGTTTGTTATGTAGAAGTAGGATATTATCCCGTCTATTGAAGTGGTTACAGCAGCTATGAGGGACGAGAGAATTAGGAGAATGTAGAACAGGTATCTTTTCCTTATTCTTATTTTCATAATTCTATCTCTTTCTCAATAACAGAGGTCGTCGTCCTTTTTATCCCGCCAACAAGCTGTATTCTATCAGTTACTTCCATCAATTCTTCAAGATTTTCCACCACCACTTTTAAGATTATGTCATAATCACCGGCGGTTACGGCTATGCTCCTTATGTTTTCTATCTTTCTCAATTTCTCGAGGGTTTCTCCAAGTTTCCCGATGTACACCAGTATCATGATATATGCCTTAATCATTATCTCACATCAGTGAATGGGATGCAATATATATAAAAGATTATCAAATTTCTGGATTCACTGCCTTTCGATATATATTTAAATGCTGTCAGATTATATGCTCGAGATGAAAGAGCCGCGCTGGAAGGAAGCAGAGTTCGAGGAAATAGAATATGAGCCGACCAGCATAAAGGAACTGCTAGTGGAGATGAAAAACATATCGGAACTCATGGTTTATCTTGCGTACTCTGCAATCCTGTTCAACAATTCTGACATAGCAGAGGAGGTAAGATATCTTGAAGTCCATATGGAGAAACTAAACTATCAGATGCGCATAATGGCGATGCTTGCTACCCGCACCAAGGAGGACGCAGAGAAACTCTCAGGCATACTCCAGATGGCAGAGGCTGCCAAGATGATATCCGGCGCAGCAGGAGACATAGTGAAATTATTGTCGGTAAAATTAAAGCATCCCCTCCTCCCCCGCCTCCTGAAGGAGTCTGATGAGATGATACGAAAAATGGTGGTGGGGAAGGAATCGCAGGCAGTTGGATGCAGCCTGCCTGACCTTCATGTAGCATCTGAGACGGGCGTGAGAGTGGTTGCATTGAGAAGGGGGAAAAGGTGGCTTTACAACCCGAAGAAAATTGTGTTGAAAAAGGGAGATGTTATCATAGGGGTTGGGCCCGAGGAGGGGCTTGAGCATCTCGAGAAATTTTTGGAAGGCAAGGTAAGGGTATTGGAATGAGCGAAAAAGAAGCAGAAGAAATGTTGCTTGAACTAAAAGAAAAGGCAGAACTTATGGTGGACCTGGCATATTCCTCCATAATATATGACAGCAGGGAACTTGCCGAAGAAGTGTACGAACTCGAGGAGTTCATAGATGTGCTGAACGATAAATTTCAGAGGCTTGCTGTGAAAGATGTTAAAAATGAAGAACTCGAGGTTAACGATGCGCTTGCCATGATACAACTTGCTATATGCTCTGAAATGATTGCAGATGGTGCAAGAGAAATAGCAGATGTCGAACTCAGGGATGTTGCACTCCACCCCATAATAAAGGAAAGCATACTCGCATCAGATGAAATATTTTTGAGGGCAGTGATAGACCCGTCATCTGTACTTGCCGGGAAAAAACTTGGAGATATGGAACTTGCATCAAAAACAGGGATGTGGATAATAGCGATAAAAAGAAACGGAAGATGGATATATGAAATAGACAAAAATACTGTGCTCAAAGGAGGAGATGTTGTTTTTGTAAGAGGTGTGCCGGAAGGAACAGAGCATTTCAACGCGCTGGCAAGAGGGGAGGAGCAGGAAATATAGGGATATGGCAAAGCATAAAGAGTAAAGCACATAGCAGTGCATAGCAGTTGGCTGATCAACTTGGGCTAATCAATATAACAAATGTATAAATGAGATAAGGTAATGAAAGGATGGGATAAGCAACCCAGGACGGTAAAGCGCAGGAATTTTTCTAATGTTTTTGTTTGCACACTATTGGGAATATTTGAATATCCAGGATTTATATGATTCCCCCTCCGCCACCCCCACAGCCCCTGCATTTATTTCGTCCATTCCGTCGTTATCGAAATCTCCCACGCATGTAACCGCAAGCAATCCATACGTATCTTTTATCA
>VBQP01000002.1:25524-37525 GCA_008297795.1 Thermoplasmata archaeon
CCACTGGAGGATATGGACGTAATTTGTTCCGACGCATACTTCAGGAATGCCATCGAGGTCAACATCCCCGACGTCTATTGCCTCTATTGTGTCTTCCTCTCCCTTCCATATCCTGTCCCACACCATTTCATAACCGCTTCCGTTCCACTTCCATATCTGAAGTTCGGGGTATCTGAATGTCACATGTATTTCAGGGATGCCATCACCATCGCTATCTTTCCCGACACATCCAAATACGTGATGGCTTGATTCTTCCAGCACAGTCGGCACAAACTCGTTGCCATCCCAATCAAGCACAACCAGTTTCCTTCCGTCTCCGCATATGACCTCATTTTCCCCGTCATTGTCAACATCTGCAATCCATGGGAAAAATATCGAACCCTGACCGTTCCACTCGCTTTCTTTAACAAACTCGTTGCCATCCCATGATATCGCCACAAGAGAAGGGGCGCCGTCATACCCGCCTGTAACTATGACTTCGTTTTTACCGTCATTATCATAATCGCCGACAACACAGTCAAGGGTAGAACCATACTGGTCATCTTTCTGCGAGATTATTATGTATCTTCCCATTAATCTGTAGTGCCTGCCGTCCCACTTGAACGCAGAGAAGTGGCATCCCCATGCAACACCTATCTCATTTTCCCCGTCATTGTCAATATCTGCAATGGAAAAGCCGGTTGCAGAGCCAAACGGCTGCGGCAAGTCGAAATATTTATTCCCAATATGTACCCATATTCCGTATCCTATGCCGAAAACAGGGTCAATAATTTTTGCCTGCTCGTAATACGTTTTCCTGCTCTCATCCCATTTCATTACCCTCATAAAAGGATCTCTCCCTCCTATCAGCAACTCATTCTTCCCGTCATTGTCGGCATCTCCGACAGGCTGCGCGGTCCTTCATAGCGGGCAGACCACCACCACAGCGTTCCATAATCTTTCTCCCACTGTATTTCATATGAACCGTCCAGTGAATCTGATGATTTTTCATGCCCTTCCGAAAAATTCGAAACGGCGCTTTTGTCAGAGGCGATAATCGAGGAACTCCCAAGAAGCATCAGGAATATTGCAATTGCATAGACTATCTTTTTCATGGCAATGTATATGTAAAAAAGAGTATTAAACATTGTGTTTGGCAAAAGAAAAATAGGCATTGGTATTTTACATTCGTGGAAATAGATGCGAGAATAATAATAGAAGTCAGCGAGGGCGTTTATCCGCCTTCAGAAGATTCCTATCTGCTTCTGGGTTGCATAGAGGTGGGCAAAGAAAAGGTGCTCGAAGTCGGTACGGGCACAGGCATAATTGCCCTTCACGCTGCAAAGAGAGGGGCAGATGTCACTGCAGTGGACATAAAACAGGAGGCTGTGGAAAACGCCAGAAAAAATGCAGAGATGAACGGAATAAAAATTCATGTGGAACAGAGCGATTTGTTCTCAAATGTCAGCGGCATATTTGATGTGATAATTTTCAATCCGCCTTATCTGCCCAGCGACAAAATGGAGGAGGCGTGGGAGGGCGGGGAGGAGGGGATAGAGGTAGCAAAAAGATTTCTGGAAAAAGCCAGGTTTTATCTCAGCCATAAGGGTAGAATATATATTGTTCTTTCAACTCTCGGGAACATAAAAAAACTTATAGATGATTTTGAGCAATTTTATGACTTTGAGGAGATTGGCAGGATGAACCTTTTCTTCGAAAAACTTATCGTCTATAAAATAACCTGCAAAGATACGGAAACAAATTTCAGGTAACTCCAGATAATCATAAAAACGTATATCAAAAATGGCATTTGAAGATGGCATTGCATGCAATCGCAAATCTTTTATAATGATATTTAATTACGGAACTGGTGATTACCACGGAAGATAAAAAAGATGATAAGAAATACACAACTGTTTCTATACCGACTCCCCTTGTGGAGAAGATAAAGAAGAGAATAGAAGGTACTGGATTCACATCTGTTTCCAGCTATGTCACATATGTGCTAAGAGAGGTCATAGCAAACATGGATGAGGACGAGGACGAAGAAGTTTTCAGCAAGGAAGACGAAGAGAAGGTGAAGGAGCGCCTTCGCGCTCTGGGTTATCTGGACTGATATCATGCAAAAGCCACACGGTGGAACTCTTGTTCAGAGAATATCCAAAGATAGGGACGTTTCAGGTCTTGAGAAAGTAGAGGTTAGCAGCGATATAACAAAAGACGTGGAAAACATAGCCCATGGGGTTTTCTCTCCTCTCGAAGGATTTCTGTGCCAGGATGAGTTTGAGAGTGTAATGTCTCACAAAAGGTTGCCCACAGATGTGCCATGGACAATCCCTATTGTTTTTGATGTGAATGGAAAAGACTACAGCGAGGGAGATGAGATTTTGCTGGAGGGAGAGAACGGCATGCAGGCAGTGTTTGAGATTGAAGATATATATGCATACGATAAAAAAGAGGCAGCCCAGCATATTTTCAAAACAACAGACGCAGAGCATCCGGGGGTTAAAAAATTATATGCCATGGGAGATTTTCTGATGGGCGGGAAGGTAACTCTTGTAAAGGAGGGGAGAAGCCCCTTCGAGAAATATCTGCTGTACCCGAAAGAAACCAGGGTGCTGTTCAAAGAAAAAGGATGGAGAGACATAGTGGCATTTCAGACAAGGAATCCCCCGCACATAGGGCACGAATATGTCCAGAAGGCAGCACTGACTTTCGTTGACGGAATTTTCATAAACCCCATAATGGGAAGGAAAAAGAAGGGCGATTTTAAGGATGAGGTCATACTGAATTCATACAAAGCGCTCATAGACCATTACTATCTGAGGGAAAGAGCTGTTCTCGCAGTTCTGCAGACAGAGATGAGATATGCAGGTCCAAGAGAAGCGATACATCATGCAATAATGAGAAAAAATTTCGGATGCACCCATTTCATTGTCGGGAGGGATCATGCAGGTGTCGGAAATTATTATGGGCCATATGAGGCGCATGAGATATTCGACGAGTTCCCTGACCTCGGCATATCACCTCTGTTTTTCCGTTCGTTCTTCTATTGCAAGAAATGCGGCAGCGTTGTCAATGACAAGACATGCCCCCACGGTGAGGAATATCATGTGAATTTCAGCGGAACCAATATAAGAAAACTCCTGAAGGAAGGCAAAAAGCCACCTGCTTCCATGATGAGGGAGGAAGTTGCAGAGGTGATACTCAGCAGCGGAAACCCGTTTGTAGATTAAAATGCACGGGAAAAGGTTGATTATCCACCACTGGGATACTGACGGCATATGCTCTGCGGCAATGCTTTACGATAGCAATACTGAAAATATGACCCCCACCATCGGAAACTATTTTCTTGAGGGGCATGAGATAGAGAAAATCGAAAGAGGGGGATTTGAAGAGATATACGTGGTTGACATGGCATTGAACGGGGAAAGCATGAGAGCACTTGCAGACGTAGCCCCCGTGAAAGTTTTCGACCACCACATAACAAAGAAGGTCGAGGGCATTGATTACACGAATCCAGTAATTGAGGGAGAAAGTGAGGAAGACTTTCCGTCCGCCTCCTGGGTTGTTGGAAGCTCTGTTGGTATGGAAAACAGCATACTTTCCTTTCTCGGGGCTGTGGGCGACTGGGAAGAGCGCCTGAAAAAAATAAGATTCTACAAAAAACTGCAGGATTTCATGGAAAAAAATTCCATTACTTTCGAGGAGATGCATCTCATGGTAAAACTTATTGACTCCAATTACAAAATCGGAGACAAGGAGGAGGTCGAGCGTGCAGTTGCATCCCTTTCTGAAGCAGATGATGTCGGGAAATACATATTGAATAACGAAAAGTGGAGAAATAACAATGACACGATAGAAAGGGAAATAAAAAATGCGTTGAGCGCTGAGGAGAAGAAAGTGGACGGAATAACAATAAAGGAAATAAAATCAAGGTACAACATAATATCTGCCGTTGCAAGGAAAGTCTGGGATAAAAAGAGTTATGTTATCGTTTCTAACTGCGAATACTTCCCGGAAGATTGCCAGGTTTATGTAAGGGGCGAAAACTGTCTTGACCTTATAGAGATGGCTGTAGGGAAGGGATATGTTGCAGGCGGGAAGAAGAATGTAATGGGGGCAATTGTCCCGAAAAGTGAAAAAGATGAATTTATGAATGAAATAATGGATATTTTAAGGAGGAGATAAAATGAATTATATAGTGTCTGGAATAGAGCGCTCCGGGACATCAATGATGATGCAGGTGCTTTATATGGGTGGAGCAAAGGTTGCCTTCGACAAATCGAGGGCGCCCGATTACCACAATCCCAAGGGTTACTACGAACTGGAAGGTGGAAAAATAATAAACAGGCTCATGGAAGGCACATTCCCTTTCGAAAAATATGACGGCATGTTTGTGAAAATAACTGCATACGGGCTGAAGTTTTTGCCCCCGGGGCGGTATAAGATAATATACATGATGAGAGACATAGATGAAATCATGGATTCAATGGAGAAGATGTCAGGACCAATCGATAGGGAAAAGGAAAAGCCGGTGTTTGAGAAACTGAATGCCTTCTCCCTCAAATTGATGGAGGAGAGAGATGATATAGACTACATCAAAATAAATTACAGGGATGTGATAAAGGACCCTGTTGGAGAAATAAAGAAAATCAATGATTTTCTTGGAGGAATGCTCAATGTGGAAGAAGCAGCCCAGGCTGTCGACCCCACACTGTACAGAAATATAAAAAAGAAGGAGTGATAAAAATGGAAAAAAAAGGAGTGACGGTATGGTTTACAGGATTGCCCTGCTGCGGCAAAACCACGATTGCGAAAAAAATAAAGGAAAAACTGGATAGCGAGATGGATGTGGTGCTGCTCGACGGAGACACAGTCAGGGACTATATAAAAAACAAGGATTTCTCGCAGGAAGGAAGGAACAAGCATCTCAGGTATATTGCCCTTATGGCGAAATTGCTGTCAGAAAGAGGGGTGATTGTTCTCTGCACTTTTGTAAGCCCTTACAGAGAAAACAGGGATTTTGCCAGGTCGATAACAGAAGACTTTGTCGAAATATATGTTAAGTGCCCTGTCGAGGTGTGTATAGAGAGGGATGTAAAGGGCATGTACAAGAAAGCGCTCAACGGGGAAATAAAGAATTTCACGGGCGTGGATGACCCGTATGAGGAACCAGAAAATCCTGAACTTGTTCTTGAAACAGACAGGGAAACGGTTGAGGAAAGCGTTGAGAAGGTGCTGAAGAAACTTGAGGAACTTGGTTACATAAACATGCCAGTGGCAGAATATACGGAATAATTCGGTAAGCCAGGTGCCTGCTGGCGCCTGGCGGAGGGTAAGAGTGGAAAAGAAAAAAGACGAAGAGAATTCATTCAGCAGATGGAATGCCCTTTCCATTTTGGTCGCTTTCTCGGTACTTGCAGTTTTTCTCGTTTCACCATCTCCGTCCGGCATTTCCCACGAGGGCTGGCTGATGATAGGCATTCTGCTGATGGCAATAATACTCTGGATAACCACTCCCATACCAATAGCCGTCACAGGCTTTCTCATAATGGTTATGCAGCCGGTGGTGGGGGCGGCGAAGGCGGAGGAGGTTTTCCATTCTTTCGGCAACCAGGCGGTTTTTTTCCTGATAGGTGTGTTCATAATAGCAGGTGCAGTTGAAAAGCACGGGCTTCACAGGAGAATAGCACTTAAATTTCTGGGCAGGTTTGAAAAAAGCCCGCGTGCATTCACATTCGGGATAATGCTGGCATCTGCATTTCTCTCATTCATAATGCCCGCTCACGGCGTCGCCGCCCTCCTCCTTCCTATTGTTGTGTCCATACTCATTGCGATGAAGGCTATACCGAGGCAGAGCAACTTCGGGAAGGTGAGCATGTTGGCTATAGCATACGGCTGTTCCATAGGAAGTCTTGGCACACCCATAGGGGGCGCAAGGAATGCTCTCGCCATAGGAATTCTTGCAAACGAGGGGATAAGAATATCATTTCTTGAGTGGATGAAGTATTCCATGCCTGTTGTTGTAATGGCAATCCCTGCTGTCTGGCTGATTCTTCAGGTTGCTTTTCCAATAGAGGTGAGGGATGTATCTGATGCAAGGAGGGAAATAGAGAAGCAGGTCGGCGAGATGGGGAGCATGAAGAGGGATGAGTGGGTGGTATCTGCAGTACTTGCAATAACTGCAATCCTCTGGATATTCTTCTCATCTCCCGAATATCTGGGGCTCGGAGTCGTTGCCCTTCTGGGAAGTGCCCTTCTCTTTTTCACAGGAAGCATATCCTGGGAAGATGTAGAGAAGAGGGTTCCCTGGGGCATAATACTTCTTTACGGCGGTGCAATAACGCTCGGAGTCGGTATGAACAGTACAGGTGCAGGTTCATGGATAGCCGGTGCCATGCTTAATGCTGCAGGCAACAACATATATCTCGTGATTCTCTCACTAATACTTTTTACCGTACTTCTCACAAACGTGATGTCAAATGTCGGGGCTGTTGCGACTCTTCTTCCAATAGCGCTTGGGGTTGCATCTGAATTTTCAGGTATAAGTCCTCTGCTCGCAGCAATGATTGTTGCTCTCAGTGGCGGGTTTGCATTTCTGCTGGTAATATCCACGCCGGCAAACGCGATAACCTATTCCTCGGGCTATTTCTCGACAAGGGATTTGCTCAAAGCAGGGGGCGTGGTAAATGTGGTGTGCATGGCAATAATATTTGCAGTTGCCGTGATTTACTGGAGAGGTGCGCTCGGAATATGACGCTCATGGAGAAAAGTAGATATAGGGTCTCTCAAATTATGTTGGGAATCGGTGATAGATGAAAATGTTCGAGAATATACTGCTTCCGATATCTTCTGAATTCTACCCGAGAAACGCAATGGAAAGAAGTGTTTTTCTTGCAGAGAAATTTGGAAGCAGAATAAAAATAATATACATCATAGAGGAGAAGACTCTTGAAAAGGCAGATAAGATAACAGATGTCTACAGAACCCATTATGAGAAAGAGGAAACAGAGGTAGAGATAGAGCATGAATATCTCTCTGCTGCTGACAGAATAATATTTGATGATGCAAAGGAATTTTTTGAGAAAAGGGGTATAGATTTTCAGAGAAAGGTTGTTAAGGGGCAATTCAGCGATGCCATCAGGGAGGAAATGGAAAGGGAGCATTATGATCTGGTGCTCATGGGCTTTGAGAAAGGATGCCTTCTCCATTACAGGATAATAGATAACTCCTACGCCCCGATATGGATAGAATCTGCGGAGAAGGGCAGGGAAATAATACTTGCTGTCTGCTCAAATCTTGCTCCCAATCTGAAGGTTCCTGAAATGGGCGAAAAACTCTCCAAATCACTTGGCTGGGAATTGCACATGATTTACATTGTTGACATGCAAGATAACGTGGCGGTTGACGGGCAGGGACAGAGATCCGGCAGGAAATCAGAAAGCGAACTCATAGATGCAGGAAAGGAATTTATAAGGGAAATGGGCAAAAAGGGCATAGACGTGAAGATGGTAAAGGGAAGCATAGAGAAAGAGACGATAAGGGCGGCGAGGGAGGTGGGCGCAGGGCTTGTGATTGTCGGGAGGGAGCAGAAAAGAACAGGGATAATGGGCATCTATGCAAAAACAGTCAGGAAAAGGCTGGTCGAGAAATGCAACTATTCCATACTTCTGACCAACTGACTTGCATCTATATGCGGTATCTGTTATATATTGCAACTCTCACGGGGCAGTGGCATATTGTTCCATCTCCATAAAAAATTCTGTAGTTGCAGTAAGGCGAGCCGTTTCTTTTTACAAAAATAAAATCTTTGCTTATTCCGTACTCTGCTTCGCACATGCTCCTTTTTTCGCAATCAAGGCATGAGAACTTTTTATGGCATTCCGTGGCTTTTTCCAGTAATTCCTCTTCTATGTTAATCCTCTCAATTTTTTTGTTGGATAATGCCATCAAAAATTAAGTTTGGAAGAATATTTATATGCTATGTAAAGGAATTTTTACAGACGAAACAAATAATTAAATTGTATTTTAAAATTTTGTAAAGTGCAGTTTACAAAATTTCATGACAGGTTTTGCACAACCCTTATATAACCATCTCTTTTTTTGATTCAATGCTTGAGGGATTGGGAGATGCCCTGAGAGGCACGCTGAAAAAAATTGCAAATGCACCCCATATTGATGCGTCACTTATCAAGGAAGTTGTGAGGGACATACAGCGCGCCCTCATACAGGCTGATGTTAACGTTTCTCTTGTTCTCAAAATATCAAAGGAAATAGAGAAAAGGGCTCTTGAAGAAAAGCCGCTGCCGGGGATGAGCAACCGCGAGCACGTTATCAGGATAGTTCATGACGAGCTTTCAAAAATGCTCGGCGATGGGAGAGAACTGCCTTTGAAGAAGCAGGTCATTATGATGGTAGGACTTTACGGGCAGGGAAAGACAACGACATGCGGAAAGCTTGCAAAGTATTTTCAGAAGAAGGGGCTCAGACCTGCCCTGATAGCTGGTGACGTGCACCGCCCTGCTGCCTACGACCAGTTGAAACAGATTGCTGACAGAATAAATGTTCCTGTTTACGGCGGAGGGAAAGATGCAGTGAAGGTGGTCAGGGAAGGGCTGGAAAAACTGAAAAAATACGATGTGATAATAGTCGATACTGCCGGAAGGCACAGCCTTGAAAAAGACCTCATCGACGAGATGAAAAAAATTTTTAAGGTGGCGAAGCCGGACGAGAAAATACTCATCATGGACGCATCGACAGGACAGCAGGCGGGTCCGCAGGCAAAGGCTTTCAATGACGCAATAGGCATAACAGGCGTCATACTCACAAAAATGGACGGCACTGCAAAGGGCGGAGGCGCTCTTTCTGCTGTTGCGGAGACAGGCGCCCCCATTCTATACATAGGTTCGGGGGAGCACATAGATGACCTAGAAAAGTTCGATTCCACCAGATTTTTATCCCGCCTTCTGGGAATGGGTGACATACAGGGGCTGCTGGAAAAGGCGGAGGAACTTGCAAAGAAAAAAGGCAAGGGGAAACTGGAAAAAAGCGCGCGGCAATTGATGTCGGGCAAATTTACGTTGAAGGACATGTACGAGCAAATGGAGATGGTGTCCGGCATGGGTTCCCTCAGCAAGATAGCAGAGATGCTTCCGGGAGGGCTGGGTCAGAAAATGAAAGGGTCTGACATGCACCAGACACAGGAAAAATTGAAGAAATTCAAAAGTTTGATGGATTCAATGACAGAGAAGGAAATGGAAGAGCCTCATCTCATAAAATCTTCCCGCATGAACCGCATAGCAAGAGGGGCAGGTATGGAAGTGAGGGATGTCAAAGAACTTCTGAAATATTATAATACTTCAAAGAAAATGATGAAAGGGCTTTCCAACAAAAAAATGCAGCGCCGCCTGATGCAGCAGTTGAAATTCAGTTAGGAGAAGCCGTTTCTCATTTCAAATTTAAATCTATCTCAATCCGAATTCCTCGAGTTTCATCCTCTCTCTTTCCTTTTCCAGGAAGTGGTAGACTGTTGAATGGTTCGAGCCGCTGAGCAGCATTTCAATCGCCTTCATTGCTACGTCTATGCCGTCCACCTTCCCAATAACGCCCACTGTTGTACCGTAAACGGATATTTTTGCGCCTGTTGCGTGCTCTATTGCAGCTCTGGTTTTGCCCCCTTTTCCTATTATCCTTCCTGCCACGCGATGGATGTGCTTCGCTCTTTTTCCAACATAGTCTCTCATGTCTATGAGTTCAAAATAGTGGTCATCCCTGAAGAGAAGCATTGCATTCTGGGGGGAAAATCCCCTGCCTATTGCTTTCACCACATTCTGAGCATCAAGTTCTTTTACTGCGTCATCACTTTTTATGCTGACATCTCCACTTTTTGAATCAATATTCAACTCAACTCCCTGCTCCTCAATACTCTTTTTTACTTCGCCGTTTTTTCCTATGAGTACTGCCACCCTCTCGGCAGGTATCTTAACAAATCTCATATTTTCTCCTCCAGAATTTGTTTGAGTATTTTATCTTTATCCACCTCAAAGAATTTTCCAAAGAATTTTGCAACGTTGTATGCATCCCTCTCAAGAAACTTGTAAGCCATAGGGTTTTTCGCTTTTATTGTCTGCCCCACATCTATGATGACCACCTCCTTCTGATACAGGATATTGTATTCCGAGAGGTCTGCATGGACAAGTCCTGCCCTTTTGTACATCAAACTCATATTCTTAACTACGTCATCGAAAACCGTTTCTGGCTCCTCCATTTCGGCATCCTTCAGCAGAGGCGCAGGCATTTCTTCCGTACCTATATACTCCATTACAATCACATTCCCGTCTATTGCAATTGGCTCAGGAACTCTCACGCCCGCTTCATGTAGCCGTGACAGGTTTGCAAATTCTTTGTTTGACCATGCATATATCACGCTCCTCCTGTTTTTTTTGACATTCACGAGCCCATCATACTGGAGATACTTTGATATGTTTCTGAATGTTATTGTGTTTATTCTGTAAATTTTGACAGCAACAAACCCATCTCTGTTTTTCCCGCGGAAAACATTTCCCTCCTTTCCTGTGGAAATTGGAAAATCTATCAGTTCTATTATGCCTTTGTCCATTAGTTTCCAGAGGGACATGAGCGTGGATTTATCAAATACCTCGCTTTCCGTTCTCCCGGATAAAAAATCCTCAAAATCTGCCTTCCATTTCATCTTAGAATACGTTTATGTTGTCCGGTATCTTATTCCTCCTGGCAAGGTTTGATGCCTGAGTGGGGGTATAGCAGTACAATATGTCTGCCTTGTCATCCTGAAAATCCCATGGTCTTACTATCAGAAGATTTCCGCTCCTTATCCATTTCCTTTTCTTTATTCTCCCCCTTATGCGGCCCATTCTGGATTTGCCGTCCTCGCACACAACCCTTACCCTGCTGCCTCCTACAAGCTGGTCTGCAACTGCAAACATTTCTCCCTCCTTACGATTGGGGAGGCGTATCCTTACGTATTCACCCTCGTTGCTTTCTTCGAGTTTATTTTCATCTTCGTCTTCTTCCAAATTATCAATGGTTAAATGTATCATGCATATATGTATGTATCGGAAAAGTGTCACATCTCAAAAACAGCCTTCACAGGTGCGTGGTCTGAGGGCTTTGGCTTTGCTCTCATCCCTCTGTTTATTGAGCATTCCACGCATCTTGCAGCCAGTTTTTCAGATGCCCATATGTGGTCCACTCTCATGCCTGCGTTTCTTTTGAAGGATGCGCTCCTGTAATCCCACCATGTGTATTCCCTCATCCCATTATTTTTTTCTCTGAACAAGTCAACAAATCCCCAAGCTTTAAGGTAAAGCAATGCCTCTCTCTCCCTCTCGTGAAAACCTATGGTGTTCTCAAGGGCATCTGCATCATATACGTCCAATTCCTCTGGAGCGACGTTAAAGTCTCCTAGTATGATTACTTTATCTTTCTTAAAATCAAAATTTTTGTCGAGGTAATCTCTCAGCCCTTCAATGAAATCTATTTTGTAATGGAATGATTCCGACCCCGGAAATTTTCCGTGAGGGAAATATGCATTTATTATGTTGATGCCTTCAGCAACCACCTCAATGATGCGCTTCTCCCCCCTTTCTATATGCTCAAAATCTTTTTTCACAGATGAGAAGGAATATTTCGAAAGAATGCACACCCCGTTGTATGCCTTCTGCCCCTTTGCAGCTATACTGTAACCCATTTCCTTCAGTTCATCATAAGGAAATTCATCATCTGTAACCTTCGTTTCCTGTATGCATGCAATGTCCATTTTTTCTTCATGCAGCCACTCCCTGAGCAGTTCCATCCTTGCCCTTATTGAATTCACGTTCCAGGTGGCAACAGATATCATGGGATAAAAACTCGCAGGGGTATAAAAATTGTCAGGAGAAATAAAAAGAATCCCGCCTCCCGGATTTGAACCGGGGACCTGCCGGTTTCGGCAGCAGGGCCAGACGGCCATTGGGTCTACAGCCGGCCGCTCCAGCCAGAC
>VBQP01000032.1 GCA_008297795.1 Thermoplasmata archaeon
CTTTCTTCCATATCTTTCTTCAGCTCATCTGCTATATCCCTTTTCGTAAAAACATCTGCCCTTGCCGCTATCGCTATCTTCCCTGCCATTATGCGGGCAATTTTCCCTCTGTATTTCTTCGGCGCTTTGTTTATCAGCTCGTGCTGGAAAATCACGCCATGCTTGGGAGGGGCTGTTCCTTCCTTGATGTGGCGGAAAAGCGCTTTCTCTGCCCCCAGCACCTGAATCGTGCCCGACGGCATGGATGCAAGGCGGTCGAGCCCGCCGGCAGATGCAATCAATCTTGCTGCTATCGGCTCTCCGACAAGCTTGCTTAAATTTGGAGCCATGCTTGCCATGGCATCTTTCACATATTGCTCCACCTTTTCATATGCGTCTCTCATTTTCAATATCGCCATTGAGATGCTTTTCAGGGACTGCTCTTCCCCTCTGTCAAGCGAATCTTCTCCATCAATCTCCCATTTGTTGACTATGAAATCTGCAAGATTTTTCCTCCTTGCTCTGCCATCTGAGAAATACCCGTGCCACTCGTATATCCTTTCATTCAGAATATTGATTGTTTTCAGAAGGTCGTCAATCGAATATATTGCCTGGGATATTCTGCGTTCCCTCCTGCCCTGTTCCTTCTCAAGCATCTGTTGTGTGAGAAGAAGGGATGCTTCCCTGAGCAGCTCCCTTCCATAGCCGTAATCATCGCAGTTTATCTCCACCTCGGGAATTTTTTCGCATGTTTCGTATAGCCCGGAAAGTCTTGCATCTCTGACAAGGGGCTTCTCCTTCTCAAAAAATTTTTCCTCTTCGACAATCTCGCCTCTTTCTATCGCCAGAAGGCGTTTTGCAATTTCCTCTGCATTTTTGGGAAACATCTTTTTGTCAATCACTCCATTTTCATCTATGAGAAATACGCCGCACCACTCTGTTTTCAAATATTTTGCCATTGTTTTAAATACGGAAGCGCATTTAAAAACTATGTGCCTTGAGACATCTGTAGGGCTGCTGAAAATGAAAAACCCTTTGATGCTTGCCTCGGGAATTCTTGATATGACACGCCGCACCATGGAAAATTTCAGTGATGCAGGGGCAGTGGTAACGAAGTCTGTGGGCATGGAGAAGAGGAAAGGTTATGGCAATCCCTCTGTTATTGAACTGGAACATGGATTGCTGAATGCAATGGGACTCCCGAATCCGGGCGTGGAAGAATATGTTGAAGAACTGAGGGGCATAAAAGTCAGCAATCTCATAGGGAGCATTTTCGGAAAAGATGCAGATGAATTTGCCCTTGTCGCCAGAAAAATCGAAGGAGCGGTTAATGCCATAGAGATGAATATGAGTTGCCCCCACGCGGGAAGTTACGGCGCAGGCTTCCCGACAGAAATGATAGGGGAGGCAGTCAGTGCAGTTAAAGAAAGCGTGGGCATACCTGTCTTCGTAAAACTCGGCTCAGAGAATGTAATGGAGAGGGCGGCGGAGGCGGCGGAGGCAGGCGCAGATGCAATAGTTGCCATCAATACGGTCAGAGCAATGAAGATTGATATCGAAACCTCCCTCCCTGTGCTTGCCAACATCGTGGGCGGATATTCAGGTCCTGCCATAAAGCCTGTGGGTGTAAGATGCGTGTATGAACTTTCCAAGGAATTTGACATTCCTGTTGTCGGCGTGGGTGGCATAACCAGTGCCGAGGATGTTATAGAATATATGATGGCAGGCGCCTCGGCTGTGCAGATAGGAAGCGGCATATATTACAGAGGGGAGAATATTTTTTCGGATATTTGCGGAGAACTTAAAACATGGCTGGAAACGCATGGATATGAAAGCATAAAGGATATTATCGGCATGGCGAGGAAGGCTCAATAAATAACTTTTTAAACATTTGCCATTAATTTTATATCCCTCAAACAGATATGAAATGCGGGGAGAAGTTTCCAAACAGGATAACCTGAGTTAGAGCAGCTTGGGGGGAACCTGAGGCAGGCGCTATTAAAATAGCTCTCTACCCCAACCTCGGTTTCCCCTTCACTGTCCACATGTTATCTGTGCTGGTGATACTTAAAATCTTCGAAAAATTTTGAACTTGGCTCAAAGTCCGACGAAATACAGCACATTTGGGCAAATATATAAATATCAAGAAAATATTTTCCATCCATGGCAAAAAAGAAGAACACGGGATTTCAGTCTGCTGCAGGTCTTGTCCGTTACTTTGAGGAAGAGAAGACAGGGGTTAAAATAGATCCGTACTGGGTCATAGTCATGGGGGTTGCAACTGCAGTGGTGGTGACCATCCTGCACGTCATGTATCCGGCATAGGTCTGCATAAAACACAAAACTATTTTTATCTTTCATTCATTTGATTTTATGCACGTTATAGACGGAAGGAGGATTGCTGGAGGCATTGAAAAAAAGATAGCGGAGGAGATAGCACATGATAAGCCGCATGTCTCGACTATTCTTGTCAGGGGCAATGAAGAATCGGAACTTTACGCAAAACTCAAGGAAAAGGCGTGCAGGCGGGTAGGGTTTGAATCAGAGACAATTGCATTTGATGAGGGGGCAACGGAGAAGGAGATACTCGGAGAGATAAAAAGATTGAATGATGACAGAGAGGTGCATGGCATAATGGTGCAGCTTCCGATGCCCGGAATTGATTACGGAAAGGTTGTGAATGCCATTGACCCTGCAAAAGATGTGGAGGGCGTACACCCGTTCAATATGGGCATGACCCTGCTTAACAGGGAATTTCTCGTGCCCTGCACACCACTTGCCGTTATAAAAATACTCGAACATGAGGGGGTGGAGGTCAGGGGGAAAGACGTGGTGATTGTGAACCATAGCAATATTGTTGGCAAGCCACTTGCGGCAATGATGCTTAACCGAAATGCCACTGTATCTGTCTGCCACGTTTACACAGATGACCTGATGAAATACACGGGCAATGCAGATATAATAGTGAGTGGTGCAGGAGTGAAAGGGCTTATAACAGAAAAGCATGTGGGGGAAGGAAGCATTGTTATAGATGTTGGGATAGTAAAGGAAGGAGAAAAGGTGTATGGCGATGTGGACTTTGACTCTGTGAAGGAAAAGGCAGGGATGATAACGCCTGTGCCCGGCGGCGTGGGCCCTGTGACGATTGCATGCATGCTTGAGAACTCTTTGAGGGCATACAGGGGTGTCGCTGCCCGTAGCCATAGAAAAAATTGATAAACATGTGATGGTTATCCCCACATGGATGGGAGAAGAGTTTACTATTCATTTCATGATATGCCTCTTGAAGGAGGATATTATGGCGATTACGGGAGCTACGGGGGCTACGGCGGCAGGAGGGGCATAACTTTCAGCAGAACGGAAATAGTCCATATACTGATTTCAATGGCTGTTTTGACAGTTGCTTTCTCTTTTGTTTTTGTTCCATATCCTCCGCTTTCCCATATTGCAGGGGCGATAAAGAACCTGCCTCTCTCCTTCCTTGCAATAGTGACCGCATTTTTCTGCCATGAAACTGCGCACAAATACATGGGCCAGAAATACGGATACTGGTCAGAATTCAGGATGTTTCCTCAGGGATTGCTGCTCGCCCTGTTCCTGGGCATAACAGTGGGCATCGTATTTGCAGCCCCCGGAGCAGTTCAGATATGGGGCAGACCCAGCAGGGAGGAGAGCGGAAAGATATCTGCTGCAGGTCCGTCAACAAATATTGCAATATCATTTATCTTCATGGCGGTAGGACTCTTTTCAGGGGGCATAGTGGCATCTATATCATTCTTCGTTGCATACATAAACGCATTTCTTGCATTCTTCAACCTCCTCCCCTTCGGTCCGCTCGACGGGTTAAAAATATTCAGGTGGAATGTTGGGGCTTGGCTCGTGCTTGTCGCAATAAGCATATCGATGCTTGCTTCTATCATGTATATTTAGAAGCCGAGAAGTATTGCTCTCATAGCACCTCCTACGAGGAGGGCAGTTGCAACCATTATTGCCACAGATTTCATCAGATCTTTTACTCCAAGTTCTTTGAGCATTACTGCAAAGGTTGCAACGCAGGGGAAATAGATGGCAAGAATGGTTGAAGCAATTACAAGCTGGAGTGGCTTCATTCCAAGCGGAAGGAGCATACCGACAGCAAGATCTTTTCTCAGAAATCCTATAAGAAGGGCTGTTGTTGACTCGTCTGGAAGCCCAAGCCATCCTGATGTTATCGGGGAAAATACATTTCCGAGCCACTGCAGAAATCCCACTGCATAAAGAACGTTGACTATGAAGACGCCTGCGAACAGCCAGGGAATCGCGTCTGCAAGAAACCATCTTATCCTCATCCACGTCTTCTTTGCTATTGCTTTCATGCTGGGCCTTCTGTAGGGCGGTATGTCGAGAAATATTTCGGGGCTTTCCCCCTTCACAAATTTATTCATTATCATTCCCGCCACTATAAAGACGGTGAAGAGCGTTGCATAAACCATGGCGATGTACCTCATTCCGTATGGGCCCAGTATTCCGAATATCATTGCTGTCTGAGCCATGCATGGGACAGAGATTGCAGTCAGTGTGGCTGATATGAATCGCTGTTTCCTTGTTTCAAGAGCCCTTGACGAGAGCACTCCTGGAACATTGCATCCAAGGCCTAAAAATACTGGCACAATTCCATGTCCATGCATTCCCAACTTGTGGAATATGTTATCAACAAGTGTTGCAAGCCTGGGGAGATATCCTGAATCCTCGAGCAGGGAGAGGGTGAAATAAAAGGAAATAATGTATGGAAGTACTGCCCCGAATGGAACATACAATCCTGTTGTGAGTATGCCCATTGACTGCATGTAATCTATCTTTCCGTCTATGAGAGTGCCTATCAGCACGTCATGGATTATGCCGCTGCCAAGGGAGTCGCTTATCCATGTCGCCACAGGATAATAGGCATTGAATATCGGGTCAAATACATAGTTTATCAGCCCTTCTCCTATGATCCTCACTATGAAGAAAGAAAATGCGATTATCACTATTGCAATAGGTATCCCCGTGGCAGGCTTTATTGTTATATCAGATATCCTTTCCCTTAGGGTATGGTGATGGTGCCTTATCACCTCCACTTCCTTTATGATTTTTCCTATTTTCGCCCATTTCTCATCCTCGCTGAGTTCGGGGAAATCTGCTTCTTTCGCTTCTTTCAATCTTGATACGAGTTCTTTTATTCCCTCCCCTGTGAGGGCGACAGTGGGCACAACAGCAACACCAAGCAATTTCTCCAGTTTTTTGCAGTCAATTTCTATGCCAAGATGTTTTGTTTCGTCCCATAAATTGAGGGCAATGACAGTTGGCTTTCCCCTCTCGAGAATTTCAAGCGTGAGATACAGATTTCTCTCAAGATTTGTTGCATCGACCACGTTTATTATGATGTCTGCCTCCTCGAACAGATTTGCAGAAACCTCCTCTGCCTTGTTCGTGGGTTTCAGCGAATAAGTGCCGGGGGCATCTATTATTTTTACATGCTCTCCTTCGAGTCTCATAGAACCTTCATAAAAATCAACAGTCGTGCCAGGATAATTGGAAGCAATGACATTTGCCCCTGTAAGGCGCGAGAACACGACGCTTTTGCCAACATTGGGGTTTCCCATCAGGACTATTTTTTTCATTTTTTACCTTCCAATAATTTGTACTACAAATTTAGGTATACCTAAATTTATATTTAAACTTTGGGTTGGTGGATATGCGTTCCAATAATGCCTGGCATCATCTCCCCCTAAATCTCTTTTTCAATCAGACTTTGCCCTGTCATTTCCTCCGGCTTTTTTATGTCAAGCAAATCAAGCATTGTAGGGGCAATATCTCCGAGAGTTCCTTTTCTCAGTTTGATGTTTTCTCTTCCTCCTGCATCTATCAAAATAAAAGGAACAGGATTTGTTGTATGCGCTGTCTTTGGATGCCTGTTTTCCATCATCTCCTCAGCATTTCCATGATCTGCGGTGATAATCGCCTGTCCACCCTGCCCCGCCACCGCCTCCACCACCCTGCCGATACATTCGTCTACTGCCTCTGCCGCCTTTATTGCCGCTTCCCACACTCCTGTGTGTCCCACCATATCGAGATTTGCGTAGTTTACCACTATTACGTCATATTTATTGGAGTTTATTCTTTTTATGAGTTCGTCTGTAACCTCGTATGCGCTCATTTCGGGTTTCATGTCATATGTTGCAACCTTTGGAGATGGGATAAGGCATCTTTCTTCCCCTTCAAACGGCTCTTCCCTTCCTCCGTTGAAAAAGAAGGTGACATGTGCATATTTTTCGGTTTCCGCAATGCGCAGCTGCTTCAGTCCATGCTTTGAAATAACTTCTCCAAAAGTATTCTTTAGAGGAACTTTGTCAAATGCTATTTCCACATTCAGCCCATCCATATATCTTGTCATTGTTACAAAGTGCACATTTATTTTTTTTCTCGGAAATGCCCTGAAATTTTCATCAACAAAAGCCATTGTGAGCTGCCTCGCCCTGTCGGGGCGGAAGTTGAAAAAAATGACAGCATCTCCGTTCTTCACTCTCCTTTCCTTTACCACGGTCGGCTTTATGAATTCGTCTGTTTCTCCTTCACTGTATGCTGTTTTGATTGCATCTGTTGCGCTTTCTGCCCTCCTTCCCTTTCCTTCCGTGAGCATCTCGTAAGCCATCCTTGTTCTCTCCCATCTTTTGTCTCTATCCATTGCATAGTATCTTCCCGTCACGCTTGCTATCTCGCCTATCCCTATTTCCTCAATTTTTTTCTCCAGCGATTTTATATGCTCGGCAGCGCTTTTGGGCGGTGTGTCTCTCCCGTCCGTAAAGCAGTGTATGTAAACGTTCTTCACGCCTTCTTTCTTTGCCATCTCGATAAGTGCATGCAGGTGTTGGGGAAGAGCATGGACTCCGCCGGGACCTATAAGCCCCATGAGGTGCAGGGCGCTACCCCTCGCCTTTTTCATTGCCTTTTTCAGAACCTCATTTTGAAAGAAACTGCCGTCCTCTATCGCTTTTAATATGCGCATCGAATCCTGAAAAACAATCCTCCCTGCTCCTATATTGACATGTCCCACCTCAGAATTCCCCATCTGGCCAGGAGGCAAGCCAACGGCGGTTCCGCCTGCTTCGAGAAGAGTAAAAGGATATGTTCTCATAAAATTGTCCATATTCGGAGTATTTGCATGGGCTATTGCATTTCCATCTCTCTCTTCTCTGTAACCAAAGCCGTCAAGTATGGCGAGCAGGAGCATAAGTTGTAATCAAAATGGGATATGTAACGTTGTTGATTCGATAAATGTACCATACACTTCGATATTTGTCAGATATCCTTTATAAATGATAAGGGAATTTATAGATTCAGAAACGGGGAAGAAAATTTTTTTTGCCTCCTTTCTTCCCTACTCCTTTTCATTTTTTGCCACAATGACCTCTATAACACCTGAATAAAATCTGTGCCTCTCAGCAACAGATAAGTTGTTGTCTTCAATTAAAAAATCCATTGCTCCTCTCCCCATATACCTGCGGTAATTTTTTTTGTGGTATTCGAGAGCGAGATTTTCTATTATCTTCAAAGGTATCTCAACAATTTTTCCTTTCCAGGTGGATGGCTTGCTGTAGTCTGTAATTATGATGATGCCATTCCTGCTCACAATTCTTTTTGCTTCATCCAGAATTTTCCTTTCAGTTTCCTTGCTGTTCATATGTAGCACGAATGAGATAATTGCGCAGTCAAAATGGCTGTCCGGAAAACCTGTGGAAGTTATATCTCTCTGCAGAAACGAAATTTCTGCATTCTTTTTTCTTGCAATTTCAAGCATCTTGGATGATAAATCTATCCCTGTGACATTGAATTTTTTGTTGTGGAGCAGTACGCACTGCGAGCCTGTTCCGCATCCGAGGTCAACAATGCGCCTGCATTTGTGTCGGGCAGCGATTTTCGCAACCCTGCGCTGTATCCCCCTCAAAAAAACATCAAAGAAAGCGTCGTACAGCCCTGCAAATCTTCCTTCACTCACTTTTCTTTAATGCGTTGCCCGTTAAAATATGTTTCATTTTACAGAAAAACATTGAACACATA
>VBQP01000003.1 GCA_008297795.1 Thermoplasmata archaeon
ATCCATAACAATAGCCAGGCTTGGGATATGGGAAATAATTCTTGGTATCTCAGCACTACTGGCAATTACTGGAGTGATTATAATGGAACAGATGGTGATTTGAACGGAAGAGGCGACACGCCTTATGTAATACCCCCAAGCCTCAATAGAGATCAATACCCGCTCATGGCAGAAATAAAATGGTGGTGAAAAAATACAACGTACCAGTTATAATAATACTGCTACTCAGTATTATAGCATCTCCTCTCCTTACATCAGCTAATACAATATATGTTGATGCCAGCGGTAGCGGAGATTTTACAGATATACAATCTGCTGTAAATGCCGCCTCTTCTGGCGATATCATATATGTTAGAGATGGTGTTTATCCAGGGGGGGTAGTGATAAACAAGGAGATTACGATATTCGGGGAAAGCAAGAATGCAATTGTAGAATGTAATGGGGAAAACGGAATCGAAATACATATATCTGGAGTGATAATAGAGGACTTGTCCATAAGAAATGCAAGTAGTGGATATGCTGGCATCCTCGTTTATAAAGCTGCTGTCATAAAAAATTGCAATTTTTCGTACAATGACGAGGGTCTCCACACTGTTGGTATGACAAATGGCATGATATTGAGAAATATTTTTTATAATAACGTGTACGGCTTAACATGCATAAATAGTCGTTCAGACACCATAAGGGAGAATTATTTTATCGATAACAGAAAGGCTATCTCTCTTGGAGCTGATACATCTGATAATATATTACACTACAATAATTTCATAGATAATGTTGTGGATGTTGACGATGAAAGCGGATTAAATTACTGGGACTATGAACATGTTGGCAATTATTGGGATAGGTATAACGGCGTAGATGGGGACGGAGATGGGATAGGAGATACCCCGTACAAAATAGATGAAAGCAAGGGGATACAGGATCACTATCCTCTCATTGAGCCTTATGCTGGCATTGATATTTTCCCTCCAGATATTGTGGGTTTGCAGGCATCTCCGCAGATTCAGATTCCAGGCGGTAGTGTAAACATAACATGCCAGATAATAGACAATGTAGAAGTAAATTCCACATTCATAAATATCACGCTGGCAAACGGAAGCTATCTCAACAACAGCTTGGGCAGAATTGGGAATACAACACACTACTATTTCAATCTCACTTACAGTGAGAAAGGAGTGTACTATTACTATGTGTGGGCAAATGATACCAGCAATAATTCTGTTAAATCCGGGCTGCATAAATTCGTAATTGCGTATAAACCAAACGCTGTTTTTTCCTTCACGCCCCTCAATCCAACAGACCTCGACATAATAACTTTTGACGGCTCTTCATCCTCTGATCCCGACGGCTACATAACAAACTACACCTGGAATTTTGGAGATGGCAGTTATGCGTACACGGCAGTTGCAGCTCATAAATACAGCGCCGATGGCACCTATACAGTCACCCTGACAGTTTATGACAACGACGGCGCATGGGATACGATGAGCAAAGAAATTGTGGTTTCCAATATTCCTCCGGTGGCAAATTTTACTTTCTCCCCTTCAAATGCAACCGTCGGGCAGACGGTATTTTTCAACGATACCTCCTATGATGCTGATGGCGAAGTGCGCATATGGCAGTGGGATTTTGGAGATGGGAATACAACCGGTGGTGGCACAGGCTTCAAAAATGTCACATATGCATATGCAAAAAATGGCATCTTTAATATCACGCTAACTGTAACAGATAATGATGATGGAAAAGATAACATAACCAAGCAGATAACAGTAAAGGACGTAATCCCCCCTGAAATAAATAATCTGACGGCATATCCCAACCCGCAGGAAATACAGGGAAATGTGAACATCACATGCAATATCTCCGATGATGTCGCCGTCGCGATGGCAAAAGTAAACATAACAGGTCCTCTCTTTTCACTAAATGAAAGTATGCATCATATATCCGGCACAGATATATGGTATTGCGATATGCCCTATAACATAAGCGGAAATTATACGTACTTCGTCTGGACGGAAGACCCGAGTGGAAATTCAAATAAAACAGCAATATTTTCATTTAAAATAATCATTCCTGCCGAACCACCCAAGATAGCAGATGTCCAGTCTGTTCCGACAGTGCAGCAGTACGGCTTTGCAGTGAACATTTCCTGCTATGCAACAGACAATGTAGAAGTTGCAGAGGTAAGGGTGAATATCACTCACAATGGCACAATCATAGGCAACTTCACGATGAACCCATATAGTGTTGATGAAAAAGGAAATGGTTTTTATTATTACAATAGCACATATCTTTCCCTCGGCAATTATACATATTTTATATGGGATATGGATATCAATGGATATACCAATACATCTGAAATAAAGAATTTCAGCATTATTGACACCACTCCTCCGGAAATAAAAAATATCTCTTCCCGCCCACCTGCTCAGATGCCTGATGGATACGTAAACATTTCAGCAGATATTACTGACAATATGGTTGTTAAACATGCTTATATAAAAATCGAATTCCCCAACGGAACTGTTTTAGATTATGATATGTGTCATAATTCGAGATATTATTTCAACAGAACTTACAATTTGCTGGGTGTATATAACTACACAATATTTGCAGATGATGCTCTCGGAAATACCAATAGTTATTCAAACTCATTTTTCATCACAAATTTTCCCATTGCAGATTTTGGATATAATCCTTTAAATCCAACAGATATGGATACGTTGCATTTCTCTGACAATTCAAGCGATTTAGATGGTTTCATCGTCAACTGGACATGGAACTTCGGTGACGGAAATGTAAGTTATGAGCAGAATCCCTCCCATCAGTATGCAGATGATGGAACATACAACGTAACTCTCACGGTGAGAGACAATGATGGTGCTGTAAATATCACTGAAAAGGCAATTTATGTTGGCAATGTCCTGCCGTCTGCTGATTTTTCATATCTCCCGCCCAATCCTGCAGATATTGATATAATAACTTTCAATGCCTCCGCATCACATGACCCTGATGGCTCCATAGCAAATTACACATGGGATTTTGGAGATGGCAACACCGACTATGGATGCGTCTCTTTCCACAGATATATTTCTGATGGAAATTATACTGTGAAACTCACCGTCGAAGATGAAGATGGCGGGATCAATTTCACCGAAAAGAATATTACCGTCCTGAACTGCCCTCCTGTTTCTAATTTTTCATGTTCCTTATATGACTTCACCGTATATCTTATAGACCGCTCTTCAGATTCAGATGGTTTCATTGTCAACCGGACATGGGACTTCGGTGACGGAAACAGAAGTTATGAAAATAATACATTCCATACCTATGCCCACGAAGGAGTGTATAACATTTCCCTCACCGTTGAAGATGATGATGGTGGCACCGATATTTCTTACAAAATGGTATCGGTTGGGATAACGCTCACTGCGAATTTTTCGTATTATCCTCCAAACCCGGTCTCGGGAGACCAGGTCAGTTTTTTTGATAACTCTTCTTATGCCTCCTCATGGAAATGGGCTTTTGGAGATGGCTCTTACAGCAGCCTTCAAAACCCTGCCCATGTCTATCCTCTGGGAAATTATTATAATGTCACCCTCACTGTTTTCAACGGGAGTAAAAATGCCAGCATATCTAAGACTTTAGAGGTCGGAACAAAAATTCAGATTTTTGAAAATGAGAAAAATGTTGTGAATTATATTCCCTGGCTGGGAAACGAAATCCAGGCATCTGCCCTTGCATCTTTAATCGGAAGCGATATAATGCCCGCAGGGAGCGTTGTGAGCATGGAATGTCAGCTCAGGTTCATTCGACAGTTATATTGTCGGCATTTCCCCTCCGGCATATGATTTTGTAATCCAGCCATACGATGCAGTTGTGCTGAGAGTTGAGCAGTCGGGTTCTTTTGTGGAGCAGGCTTTTGAACTTGCAGATAGGGTAGTGCATCTTTTCAAGAATGAATATAATGTGGTCAATAATGTCGTGTGGAGTTGTTTGAATAAAACAAATGCATCTGCCCTTGCATCTTTAATCGGAAGCGATATAATGCCCGCAGGGAGCGTTGTGAGCAAATGGAATGTCAGCTCAGGTTCATTCGACAGTTATATTGTCGGCATTTCCCCTCCGGCATATGATTTTGTCATAAATCCCGGGGATTGTATTGTTTTGAGAGTTTCAGATAGTGGTGATTTTCAAATAGAGGTGATAAAATGAAAAAAATAAAAAGTTTGTTGGTGGTGATGCTGCTGCTTTTGAGTGTGGCAAGCATAGTGGAGAACAGTAATTCCCTGGATCAGCCTTTTCCAGTATATGGATATATAAAGGATTCAGACGGAAATGCAATTCCAGGCGGAGTGACAGTGACAGTAAAGGACAACACAAAATCAACACAGATAAGTGTCACCACCCAGAGCAATGGATATTATCAGGCAGATTTGTTCAATTTGCAGAATTGTGAGAACGGCGATACGATAGAGATATACTGTTCATACAGCGGAGAGGATAATTCGAAAACATTCACACTTGATGTATCTCAAACTTCAAAAAATGTGAGTTTTTCCCTGGTAGGCAAGCCGGATGTGTCAACAAATGCCGCATCAAATGTGGGCAGCAGTTCAGCAAAATTGAACGGTGAATTGAACGATCTAAAGGATACAACCTGCCAGGTATGGTTTGAATATGGAAAGACCACATCCTATGGTTCCACTACCAGCAAGAAAACAAAAACCGCCACAGGTGCATTCTCTGCCACAATATCCGGCCTGCAGCCTGACACCACTTACCACTTCAGGGCAGTTGCCAAAAACAGCAGAAAAACTTCTTATGGCGCAGATAAAACATTCCATACAAGTCCAACACCGCCGCAGGTTACAACAAATGATGCCAGCAATGTGGGATATAACTCCGCAACTCTCAATGGGCACCTTGATAAAGTGGGTGCAAGCAGTTGTAAGGTATGGTTTGTTTATGATACGGTGTCGCACACAAGCATAGACGATTATGCACATGCAACTGCAAAAATGCAGAAGAACTCCGCCTCTTCTTTCTCAGCCAAAATTTCAGGGCTTTCCCTGAACATTACTTACCACTTCAGGGCAGTTGCAGAAAATAGTGCAGGTACGGCAGTTGGCGATGATATCACATTTACCACCCATATAGTGTTCCCGTCTGTTGAAACAGAATATGCGAATGCAACAAGCAGTTCTGCAGTTCTGAAAGGCAATCTTGATGACCTGGGAGGTGAGAGTTCATGCCAGGTATGGTTTGAATACGGGGAGACAACTTCCTACGGATATAGCACAAACATATCCATATCAGAAGGGGGAGAATTCACTGCACAGATAACCAACCTCCAGCCCGGAAAATTATATCATTTCAGGGCTGCAGCAAAGAATAGCAAGGGCATTTCATACGGCTCGGATAAAAATTTCACCACGCCTGCAGTCAGGGCAAAGATAGAAACGTCTTCAGTGGAATATGCAATTATACTGAAAGCAAATATTACAGACCTTGGCGGTGACAGCAACTGCACTGTATGGTTCGAATATAATGAAAGCGGAAATGCCAGCATAACAAAAACTCCAGAAAGAGTAATAAACAGCACAGGAATTTTCTCGGAAGTCATAAGCGGGCTGGAGGAAAATACCACATATCATTACAGAGCCGTGATAAACAACAGCCAGGGCATATCTTACGGCGCCAACCTGTCTTTTAAGATGCTGTCGCTTCCTGCATCTCCTGTAATAAAAACAATGGAAGCAAACGCATCATTCAACAATGCAACTCTTTATGCAAATCTAACCTCAATGGGAGACAGCACTTACTGTTATGTATGGTTCGAGTACTGGAACGGTGAAAAGCACTCCACGTCTGTCAGAATTTTGAATAGTACAGGTATGTTCAACGAAAGCGTAGAAGGACTTGATGATGGAGAAACATATTACTACAGGGCAATAGCAGTGGGTTCTAACGGCAGGATATCATATGGCAACATCGGCAATTTTTCCACAGATGCCATGCAAAATCATGAGCCATCTGTTGTTCTCATCTCTCCGGATAATAATTCCATTGTAAATACAGATGTGTCGCTGATGGTAGATGTTGGTGATGAAGATGGTGATATGCTTGAAGTATCATTTTATTTAAACGGAAATAAAATATATTCTGTGGAAAGCACTGGCGGTACGGTGAGCGTCGCTCCTGCATTGTCATACAAAGAAAATTACGAATGGTATGTTTCTGTAAGCGATGGGAAAGCGCTAAACATCTCAGATATTTATGAATTCTCAACCATTGAGGAAATGATTGCAAATTTCACCAACCCGATGCTGTTCGAGAACGAGCCAGCACAGTTCACGGATTCCTCAACTGGAGAAATAGTTCAGTGGTTATGGGATTTCGGAGATGGAAATACAAGCAATGAAAGGAATGCAACCCATACATACAAAAAGGCAGGTTGTTATGATGTTAATCTGACCGTAAAAGATCAGTACGGAAACAGCATGTATATCGTGAAAGAAATTGAAGTGTGGCAGAGAGGTGATGCAAATATGGATGGCAGCATAAACGCACTTGATGTGACCAGGATTGAAAGAATAGCGAAACATGTTGATAACGAGCCCTCTTATCCGAATCCTGCAGATGTTGACAGGGATAACGATGTTGACAATGAAGATGTGCATGCCGTGATAAATAAAATACTGGGATCTGTATGAAGAAAATCATATTGGTATTTGCCCTGCTGCTGCTCCTGCTTCCGCAATATTCTGAATCGTCTCAGGGGGTGAACGTATCCATACATGCACAGTCAATCACCACTCCTGGAAATGATTTCTATGTGTATGTGATGGTGGAGAACATTACAGATTTCAATGCAGCAGATTATCTCATAACCTATAACTCTTCTGTTTTTGCAGTTTCAGAGGTGTGCAATGGCAGCATTGAAGGGATATCCATACCCTTAAATTTCTCAGTAAACAGTACAGAGGGGGTATGCAGAATAGTGCAGCATATGGGGGTTGAGGGGATAAGTGGCACTGGCTATCTTGCAAAAATACTTTTTTCATGCATCGGAGAGGGCAGTTCCTATCTTAACATCCAGGGGAATCTTAGCGATGCTGAAGGAAACAGTATACCTGCCACATGGTCAGGAAAGGAAATACTATCAACTTCCACAATTCTGAGAGTGGAGATGCCCTCACAGGTGAGTGGCGATTTCAATGCCTCGATATCAATATACAATGTCAGAGATTTTGGGAGCGTAAACATGACCATTATTTATAACGACTCCTTTCTATATCCTGAGGAAGTAGAAAACGGATTGCTCGGGGGAGCAGAAATAAACGTCTCATATTCAATTGGAGAAGGAAGACTCAGCCTGGTGGGGGTGGGCGGCGGGGCAGGCGGCAGCGGCTGCATAGCAAAAATAAAATTCGGCACAAAAAGGGTAGGTATTACTGCCATCAACATAACAGATGTGACAATAAGCAATTACTCCTCTTTCAGAATAAATGCCTTTATTGAGAACAAAAGCGTGTTTATAGAATCCGAAAGCACAGGTTACCCTGTTGCTGATTTTATCTGGGCGCCGCTGCAGCCTAAAGATACAGACGAAGTAAAATTCAATTCGAGTTCGAGTTACGATATTAACGGCTTCATCGTCAACTGGACATGGAACTTCGGTGACGGAAATGTAAGTTATGAGCAGAATCCTTCCCATCAGTATGCAGATGATGGAACATACAACGTAACTCTCACCGTGAGGGACAATGATGGTTATGCCAGCAATATCTCCTACCTTATATCAGTATCAAATGTTGAGCCCTCAGCCCATTTTACGTTCAGCCCGTTGAACCCATCTGAGGGCGATACCATTTACTTTTCAGATATGTCAAGCGATTCCGACGGCTCAGTCATCAACTGGACATGGAACTTCGGCGACGGAAATGTAAGTTATGAGCAGAATCCCTCCCATCAGTATGCAGATGATGGAACATACAACGTAACTCTCACCGTGAGGGACAATGATGGTGCTGTAAACAGCAGTTCAGCAGAAGTAATTTTCTCAGAGAATCACCCGCCATATGCCCCCTCCAGCCCCTCTCCTCCTGATGGGGAAACAGATGCGGGAATAAACATAATCCTGTCATGGCAATGCTCCGATGTCGATGGAGACCCACTGACATATGACATATATTTCGGCACATACGGAAACATGCAGAAAATTTCTTCCAACCAGACAGCCACAACACTGAGTCCTGGCACTCTTGACCATGAAACCACATATTACTGGAAGGTTGTTGCGTGGGACAGCAGAGGGGCAAAAAATGAAAGCAACTGGCATTTCATTACAAAGGGTAATACACCGCCATCGAAACCTGTGATAAAAGGACCGTCATCAGGATATGCCGGTTATTCGCTCACATTCAAAGCCTCTTCTACTGATGCAGATGGAGACGAAATAAGGTACGGATTTGACTGGAATAATGATGGCACAGAAGACCAGTGGACAAACTACCATGCATCAGGGGCAGATGGCAGCATAACCCACTCCTGGGCAGGCGAGGGCACATACTATGTAAAAGTAAGGGCGGAAGACAAATACGGTGCAAAAAGTGAGTGGTCAGATGTAAAGGTCATAAATATTCAGATATATACGCCTCCGCCGCCTCCCCCCCAATCTCCGCCTGATGCTGACTTTTCTTTTGTTATAGAAGATTTGACCGTCTCTTTTTCAGATATGTCAAGCGATTCCGACGGCTCAGTCGTCAACTGGACATGGAACTTCGGTGACGGAAATGTAAGTTATGAGCAGAATCCTTCCCATCAGTATGGCAAATACGGCAGTTATAATGTGGTGTTGACCGTAACGGACAACGACGGGCTTACAGACGAGGCTAGTAAAAAAGTGGAAATCGAAAATGTCGCCGTTCCTGATGTTGTTGTAAAAAGCATAGATATTTTGCCCTCATCTCCCCACGAAGGAGAGAAAATGGAATTTGTGATAAAAATTTCAAATGAGGGAAATGGCGATGCATTGAATGTCACTATCAGTTACATGCTCGATGGAAAGCTACTGAATTCCTCGTCACTTGGAAAGCTCTCTGCAGGAGAAAGCATCGAAAAATCATTCTATCTGAATGCCGCCAAGGGCAGCCATGAATTCAGTGCCTCTGTCAGTGATGGCATCAATGTGGATAAAAAGACAATAAATTTTGAAGTTTTGGCTGCCGGCAAAAAAACTTTTCCTTTATGGGTTTTGGGAGTTATCGCAAGTCTGGGCGTTGCAGCAGGTACATATATTGCATGGAGGAAGTTAAAAAAATGAAATTTATCGCAAATTTATTTAAGGAGTATTTGTTGTAACCATGATGAATAGAAGAGACAGCGGTCAGGTTGGAGTCATTGTTGCAATACTTATGGTGACTCTTCTTGTTGCAGTGCTTGTTCTCATACAGGTTTATTATGTCCCTAACTGGATGAAGGACAAGGAGTCAAGCCATATGGACACTGTTGCAAATCAGTTCTCCAATTTAAAGTTCTCAATAGATTTGCAGGCTACTTCCAACATGTATGCTCCCATAACAAGTTCTATCACCCTTGGCAGCAAGGAACTTCCCTACTTCGTGTCATCAAGAGCGTTTGGCTCATTGAATATCCTGCCGACCACGAGCAGCAATTTCAGCATATACGTCACATCACAGTCAGGCAGGACAAAAAATCTTTATCAGTCAAGCGTTTCAATTCCGGGAGATGTCTCATATGTGGAAAGCATTTCAGAATTCTATCTTGTCATAAGCACTCTCAGCGACGGTGATTCATTCAACGTGACAGTGAACGGAAACGAAAATCTGGAAGTGAATGTATTAAGGCACAATGCTACGACCTTCAGAATAAACCTTATGACAATAAACGGCAGCCAGATACTGTTCAACCAGACAATCGCATCGTCAATACCCCAGCAGGAATTCAGGATAAACCTGCTTAACTCTGACTACAGATTCTCCACCGATGTTTTGCCATATGCCACAACTCCATTAAACCTTTCTTTCAATGCGTCCAATCCGAACCACGGAAATTTTTTCATAAGGTGCTACAAATATGACGGTTCAACTGTATCTCTGTCATATCCGATGGGGACTATCCGCTACGAATCGGAAAACTCATATTTTGTTGACCAGACATACGAATATGAGGGAGGAGCAGTGATACTCGGGCAGCACAATGGTGAGGCAATAATTTCTCCGCCATCATTCAGCGCAGAGAACTACACCTCAAAATATGCTTTAAATCTCTCTATAGTAAACATATTCGGCGTAGAGGGCAAAACAAGCGCAAGCGGCTACGGCACATACTCAATAAGAACAAACTATTCCGATTCCACATATTATGAGGTTCTGGCAAGAAATGTTACTGTACGCATAAACACGAATTATCCTGAGGCTTGGGGACGTTATCTGAGAACTCTGATGAACAACTCTGGCATAAAAAACTTTACAGTAAATGTGAACAGCACAGAGAATTATATAACGCTGACCATGGATGGGCCCAGCAGCGGCAGTCCATATGACGTAGAACTATCCATCAGGGAAACAAAAATTTACGCGCAGGTAGGACCGGGTTGGGTCAGTTAGCCCCCATATCCTTTTTCCTCTTTCGGGATGGCATTTTGCTTGCTGACTTTTCAGAATCAAGGTCAACTTTGCTCACAACAGATGGCTGCAATCTCTCAAGTTTTTTAAGCAAATTCTTTTTACCTTTCCCTGCAAGAGCATTCTCAAGCACATCTCTCAGAGTTTCTACAGGTATTATCTCTATCTTACCCTTATACTTCTCCTCTATGAGGACATCCTGCATGTTTGCTTTCGGTATTAACACTCTTTTCAATCCTGCTTTTGCCGCCGCCTCTATTTTTGCCGTCACTCCTCCGACTGGCAGAACGGCGCCATGAACACTCAGGGAGCCAGTCATTGCCATATCTTGGTATAGTGGAACGTTTTCCATTGCAGATATGACCGCTGTTGCAACAGCCACTGAAGCAGAGTCTCCTTCCACACCCTCATATGTGCCGACAAACTGTATGTGAATATCTCTTTTAGATATGTCCTTCCCCATATATTTTTTGAGTATTGCAGAAACGTTCTGAACAGCCTCCTTTGCTATGTCTCCCAGTCTTCCAGTTGCGATTATCTTTCCTTCTGACTTGGAGCCCGCAGGTGTAACCTCTGCGACTATGGGCAATATCAGACCTGAAAATTCACTCATGGAAGGGTCTGCCGACATAACTGCAAGTCCATTTACTGTTCCTATCTCGGTGCCTGATGTCTTGAAGGATTGATAAGCCCTCCTCCTCTTCAGATATCTGTCCGCTACCTGCTGCTCGAGGGAGCGTGCTACTTCCTTTGCCCTTATCACATACTCTGCAGTCACTATGTCCTTTCCCTCGCTTACTGCAAGGTCTCCTGCAACTCGCACAAGACCTCCGAGTTCCCTCAGCCTGAGCGAAAGTTTTCCTTTCTGTCCCGCCCTGCGCTGTGCCTCTCTTATTATTTCAGTAATCGCTCCTTTATCAAAGTGAGGTATCTTCTTGTCCTTTGATACTTCCTGAGCCACAAATCTTACGAGTTTCTTCCTGTTTTCCTCGTTGTCATCCATGTTGTTGTTCATGTATATTTCATAGCCGTATCCTCTTATCCTGCTTCTCAGAGCGGGGTGCATTCCCTCCACTGCATCAAGGTTCCCGGCGCATACCAGAATGAAGTCGCACGGGACGTTCTCTGTCTTTACCATCGCTCCCGAACTTCTCTCGGACTGCCCCGTTATCTGAAATTCCTTCTCCTGTATCGCTGTCAGCAAATGCTGCTGGGACGGCAAACTCAATGTGTTGATTTCATCTATGTAAAGCACACCTTTATGGGCTTTGTGTATTGCCCCCGCCTCAACTCTCAGATGAGCAGGCGTCTCAAGCCCTCCTGCCTGGAAGGGGTCATGGCGCACATCGCCAAGCAGGGCGCCGGAGTGGGCAGCAGTGGCGTCAATAAACGGAGGAGAGTCGCCTTTATCATGAGAAACAAGCAGTTTTGGAATCTCCTTTTCCTCCCTCTTCTGTATCATTCCGCCTCTCGTTCCTATAAGGTAAATCATTGCTGCTGCTATTATCCCGAAGAGGGCAATTGTAAGGTCTCCTGTGAAAATTGCGGCTATTATGGCTCCGCCGACTATGAGCGCAAGTATTGTTGCCATCATCTGAGATTGCTGCTGCTCTCTTTTCCTCGCCTCTGCTCTCATTGAGTCGACAATTTCCTTTCCTTTCCCTGCAGGCACAACTCTTATTAGGGGGGTGTTGGGGTCATCTGGATTCGGGTATACAAGTATATCTTGCAACTCCTCCTTGGGCAAAAATTCTGTCATTGCACGTGCTATCATGGATTTCCCCGTTCCAGGATCGCCTATGAGCATGACATGCCTTTTCTGGCGGGCTGCCTGCCTCACCACAGAGACAGCATGCTCCTGTCCTATCACCTGGTCCATCAAAAGTTCAGGTATCTCTATATTGTCTGTGGTTTCGACATCCTGTTTCTCCATCCACTCCTCTATGGAAGGAATTTCCTCTTTCTTATTTTTCACGTGTGAGACAAGAACTACTTTTATATAAATATTTTTGCACAGATTCTGGAAGGGTATTTATATCCTGGTGAGATTATCAAAAATGAAGGAGATAAGGAATTTTACAAGCAGTGATTTGAAAAATGTCGGGATAGAGGTTGAGGTGCCCCCGGGCTATGCGGAACTGGAGAAAGAGGCGCTCAGGGCAATAGTTGAAGTCATAGAGAAATATCCGAAAGCAGGCAAAATGATGGAGTTGCTTGTTGAAGACGAGGAAGTGAGGGCAAACTGGGATGTTGCAAACTTCATTGCAGTTAAAAAACTCAAATACAATGACCATGGGGAGGTGCATGCAAAAATTGTGGCTGCAAATGCACTTAAAATGTATCAACTTTTGATGAAAGGTGGAGTGAAGCCCGATTTCATGGAATATGGTGGGGGAGACGAGGATGATGAGGCATTGATTATCCTCTCAGCCGCCCTTCTGCACGACATAGGCAACCAGATATACAGGAAAAACCATCCTCTTCACAGCAGTTACCTTGCCCTCCCGATACTGCAGCGGCTGCTTCCCGAAATATATGGGGATGTTGAAAAGATGGTGGAGGTAAGGGGTTTCATACTGAATGCAATATATGCCCATGACTCAGATGTGCCTGACCTTACAATGGAGTCAGCCCTTGTCGGTATAGGGGATGCCACCGACATGACAAAAGGAAGGGGCAGGATGGCATTCGACCTGGGAAGTACGAGCATACATGTGGTTTCCGCTCTTTCCATAGACAGAGTTGTCATAGCGAAAGGTAAAGAAAAACCGATAGAGGTTGTTATAGAAATGTCAAATTCGTCGGGCATTTTCCAGGTGGAAGAAACGCTGGGCAAAAAACTTGTGGGCAGCCCGCTGGAGGCATATGTGGATGTGACTGCAACCGTCACCCCTGTTGAGGCAGATTATGACAAGAGAATAGTGAGAACGATAAAATTGAAGGGCAGAAAATTCACTGCAGAGGAATAAAAATTGATGGAAAGATGAAGGGGGAGTTGTTTAACATATTGTGGGGACAAAATCAGGGGATGCCGCCCTTTGAGAAAAACTTTATTGTGGTATGGGCATGAACAAATCTTTAAATGCGAAACGCATGTGCATCTGTGATTTACTTAGGGAAAATAGAACTGAGATGGTGTCAGAATTGCAACCTGCCTGTTCTGGGCAAAACATGCGGCATATGCAACAGCGATACAGAAGAAGTTAAACTCACGCCTCCAGGAGATATCCGACCTGCTTTCCCGTTCGACATAGAACTTTGCAGGGAAACCATAGAGAAGCAGTTTGGAAATGCTATTCTTCCCGACATTGTCATTCTGAATGATGTGCCCTCCATAGACAGAATGGATGAAGTCATTTTCAATGGCAAGGTTGCCGGCGCCCTGCAGTATGATATGGAAGAGAAAAAATTCAGATTCATTCCGAGGGTGTGGTTTGCTTCAGTGATAAAACCTTCAAGAGGGTTTGTCGTCGCAGATGAGGGTGCTGTCCTGCCCATCCTCAACGGTTCAAATCTTCTTGCTCCGGGCGTGATTGATGCAAGTCCTGAGATAAAGAGGGGGAATGAGGTTGTTGTTTATTCACCGGACAGGGAGGTGATAGGAGTCGGAAAGGCGTACATGGACAGCAGGGAAATGGAAAAAGGGAAGCACGGAATGGCTGTGAAGATAAGATGGAAAGGCATCGAGAAGGATGAAAGGATAAGCAATGCTACATGGGACGATGTGCTGAGGGCAAATGAGAATATAATCGCCAGCCGTGTTAATAAGGCAGTAGATTTCATACACAGGACGATAAGGGAAAGCGGTCTGCCTCATGCCGTTTCTTTCAGCGGGGGGAAAGACAGCCTGGCAACTCTCTTTCTTATGCTTGATGCAGGATACAAACCGCCAATATTTTTCATAAACACGGGGCTGGAATTCGAAGAAACTGTCAGATATGTTCGTGAGATAGCCGAAAAACTTTCACTCGAACTGATAGAAGAGGATGCAGGCGATATTTTCTGGAAGGCAATCGATTTTTTTGGTCCTCCTGCAAGAGATTACAGATGGTGTTGCAAAACATGCAAACTGGGGCCCACCACAAGGCTGATAAGAAAGAATTTTCCTGAAGGGGTGCTTTCTTTCATAGGGCAGAGAAGATACGAATCTGAACAGAGGGCGAAGAAGGGGAGCATATGGAAAAACCCATGGGTGGAGGGGCAGGTGGGGGCATCTCCCATCCAGAACTGGACCGCACTTCATATATGGCTTTATCTTTTCAAAAAGCAGAGAGAATATAAATTGAAATGGAACGAGTTATATGAGCACGGTTTTTCCCGCATAGGTTGCTGGCTATGCCCTGCAAGTGACATGGCAGAGTTTGAGTTCAGGAAACATAAAGACTGGAAGAAATTCGAGGAAAAGTTGAAGAATTTTGCATCTAAACATAATCTGGATGAGAGGTGGGTCTATGGCGGCATGTGGCGCTGGCGTCACACCCCGAACTGGGATGATGGAAAATATGAAATCAAGGAGGAGAGGAAATACACAATAAAGGGAAACGAAAGCACGATAGAAAATTTCCTGAAAATAATAGGAGAGGTTAACAAACTTGGAGACAGAGAATATGAGGCAGGGGGAATAAAAATATGGCTTGGAGAGGAAGTTAAATCCAGCGACAGGGAAGGTCTGGTCAGAGATGTGGTTTACAAAGCCATAAATTGCATGGGATGCGGCATATGCATGGCGAAATGTTCCAGAAATGCGATATCTATAAAAGGGGGAAAAGCCCACATAGGCGACGATTGCGTTCATTGCCTGAAGTGTATGGAGGAGTGCCCTGTAATTGTATTCAGGTAAGTTATGTCTCCCTAGCCACGTATATATTCTGTTTATTCCTGACTATTCTTGCATTTACTGTTTCTCCCACTTTTTTAGAGGTATCAACTACCTGCACAATCCTGTCTCTGGATACTGCTATCATTTCATTTCTCACTCTCCCATGCATCTCTATCTTTAGTTTCACCCTCTCGCCCACCTTGAATTTTTTCGGAATGGAAGCGCATTTTACCATGCCAAAATCCTCCGGATAAAGATGCAGTCCTTCCCCTATCTCCTCCAATTTTCTGTAAAATGTTTTGAAATTCATTATTCTGGCATTCTTTGGCGCTCTACCGAATTTATATTTTACATATTTCTGTATCCCGAAAGGCTTCCATATTTTGCCAGCACCTATTCTTTTTCCGAATTCAATGATTTTTTTCATATCCTTGTCATTGTATCCCGGCACCCACACAGGCGCTATGAGGAGGTCGATGCTGCTTTCTGCTATTGCCTCTGCAATTTCAAGAACGTGGTCGAGGTCATAGGAGGGAATGCCTGACAGCCTTTTTGCAGTACTGCTGTCCATGCTATGGAGTGAAAGATTTATTCTGTCAACATAACCATCCAATCTTTTTACCAGGTCTCTTGTGAGCATCACCCCGTTTGTCTGAATGGAAATGATGTCTGCGGTGCCCTGCAGTTTTTCTATGAGTTTTCTGATATAGGGATACAGAAAGGGCTCTCCCTGTCCATCTATATGGGCTTCTATCGGGGCGTTGCAATGCCTGCGTTTGAAATCTGAAACTTCTTCAAATTTTTTTGAGATATAATCCACATCAACCATGTAATCAGTAACTTTTGTTTTTCCCTTTCCCTCATCCACTGAGCAGAAAATGCAGTTGAGGTTGCAACCAGATGAAGGTCGAACCTGTAGCAAATTCGTTCCTCTATCTATTATCCCGAATGCAGTATGTCCTATAAGGGGTATTCCGCTTTCCTCGGATATGTAATAAAGCCGTCTTCCTGTGACAGCATTGAATATATCCTTCCTGGTACAGAATGAAATTATTTCTCTGTCATCATACCTGCCGGCATATCTCTGATAAACTCTGTTCGGTATCCTTACTTCTATTATTCTGTCAACAATGAACACGACTTCGTCTTTGTTAGAATCGGTTGTCTTTGTATAACTCATTAGAAGTAGATATGGTATGGGCATTTAGTTATTTCTTCAAAGCAGCGCTTCTTCAATTGCTTTCCTATCAAGTTTGGATATGATGAGTGGCGGAGAAATGCTACCCTCCGGCTTCTCCACTTCCTTTACCTCCCTCACCTCTATCTTCACGCCGCTGCCTACAAGTTTTTCATAATTCTTCCTGATTTCTTCAAGGAGATTTTCTACCGAAACGCCTTTTCCCCTCTGCTCTTCGTCTATCTCCACAAGTATTTCCATGCTGTCAATTTCTTTCTGCACCAGTTGGAATCTTTTTATCTGGAGCGTGTTGAATTTACTTGCAGCCTCTGCAAGTGGCATGGGAATTGTGGCTGGGGGAAATATTCTTCCATCAGGGAAAATGATTGCATCCTTCTTTCTGCCCTCAAGCGTTTTCATCAGGGGCGTATGCATGCCGCAGTCGCAGTAATCGTTTTTCAGAGAAGCAATATCATTGAGTCCTGTGTATCTTATTATCGGTGTGCCGCCAGGATAAAGGCGTGTTATCACAACGCTTCCAAATTCGCCCTCCGGCACCTCTTCTCCATTTTTATCAAGAATTTCCACATGTGTAAAATCGCTGTTGATATGGAAATTCCCTTTCAGGCATTCAAATGCAATGGAGCCGCCTTCTGTGGTGGCATAGAGATTTAGCACATCTGCATCGAAAGCTTCCTCTATGTACTTTCTTGAGTAATCATCGAGAACTTCGCCACTCGAGACTATGTATTTCGGATTGACTCTTTTTCCATGCCCTTTCATTTTCAGAGATGCAAGTCCCATGAGAACGCTTGTATATCCTATCAGAAGTTCGGGCTGGAAACTGTCCATTTTGTCCATCAACGTTCTGACATCCTCCCCAGTGTAAAGATTCTGGTAATTTTTGAAGGAGAAGAAAGGAGAAAGATTCCCCATAAGACCTTTCTTGAGGCATTCTTCATCTGTTGTTGTCGGTATGGAAAAGTCCCCTATGTTCGTTATCTTTGTTTTCCTCCAGTTCATCCCGTATGCCTTCAGCAGGCGAACACCTGCCAGCGCCTCTATCATTATGTAACCGACGTCTTTGTACATTGACATTGGTCTTCCTGATGAGCCTGATGTGCCCACAACATAAGCATTGCTTTTGTCATATCCCACAGGTATTATGTCATCTGGAAAACCCTCTATCAAATCCTTCTTAGTTATCAGGGGAAGTTTGTGCAGGTCATCCATCCCCTTTATTCCATCTATTGTGATACCTGCCTCCCTGTACTTGCGACGGTATAGTGGAACATTATAGGCATATTTCAATGTCTTCCTTAGTGCCCTGTTCTGATATTTTCTTATTTCATCTGCGTTCTTTTTCCATGCCCTGTCTATGTCCGTAAGATACCTTTTTATAAGCCCTGCCGTAAATATTGGATTGAAGAGGGGATTCATACCTGCTGAATGGAGCAGCAAATATTAAGTTTATGATTGCGCTTATTTCTGTCTTTTTCCTCCGAAACGCTCCCACTCGCTTATCAGGCAACCACAGTATTTCTGCCTGTACAGCCCGTATGCCTTCGCAACAGCATTACCTCTGTGCAGCCCCTCCCTGAAATCCTCATAATAGAATTGGATGCCGTATCTCTCCCCCATTTTTTTTCCAACTTCCTTTATTGCCTCATGGTACTGATGGTGGGAAACAAGCAGGGTGGTGGTGAAGGCATCAAATCCATTTTCCCCGGCATATTTCGCAGTTTTTTCAAGGCGGTATGCATAACACCGCCTGCACCTTTCGGGGCGCTCCGTCTCCTGCAACTGCATTTTAAGATAATCAATGAAATCATAATCGCCGTATATTACCTCCACCCCCTCTATTTCTGAAAATTTTTTGAGTGATTCCTCTCTCGCCCTGTACTCCATATATGGATGGACATTCGGGTTGTACCAGAATCCCACAACCTCATGCCCTTCCTCTACAAGCCTTTCATACGGATATGCAAAACAGGGAGCACAGCATACATGAACGAGAATTCTCATACCAGTGTATCACTCCATTTTTTAAATCTTTATTGCCTTCCGAATCTGAAAGGGAACCTCCTCTCTGCCCTTTTCTCCTCATCGACGACTTTTGCAGCCTTCCCACCATGGCTTGATTTTCTTACCCTTATCTCAACAAACAGAGGAGCGTTTATGGGTAGACCACTCACTATAGCCATTCCTATGGGCAGGCGCTGTATCTCGTCTGCAGCCCCGGCAGTCAGCCCTTCGACAGAGGCAACTATCGCTTTCACATCGTTAGGATTTGTCGTTTTCAGGATTATCTGAGTATTGCACTGTGAAACCACGTTTTTCTCAACACGGGCAGGACGCTGGCTAACTATTGCAAGTCCCATCCCGAATTTTCTCCCTTCTGATGCAACAGTCCTTATTATTTCTGAGGAGATGGCTCCTCCCTGCCCTCTCTCAGGGCAGTAACGGTGAGACTCTTCTATGACGACCATGAACGGAGGAATGCTGTTTTTCTTCCTTTCCTCGAACAGTTTTGTCAGCAGATGGGAAACAACCACATCCTGTATGTGGGGCGGAATACCTCTGAAGTTTATTATTGAGCATTTCCCCCTGCACACAAGTTCGTCTATGGGTGTAGGGTCAGCAGAAAAGAGCCCCATGTCATTCAATTCCTCCAGTTGTGGTATGAGATTCCATTTCGCACTGCTTTTTGCTCTCTTCAATTCATCTATTATGTCCTCAAGCAGATATATCCTCTTCCTCTCTCTGACCTCCTTTATTGCCTGGTAAAGAATTCCTTTCTGAACGCCTGTCACTTTTGAGGACATGACATCCATCAAATCGCCAAGTTCAAGGTTTATTTCATCAAGGCGCAATGGAATTGATTCACGGTTTGCGTCATTGCCTGGAGAATACTGAACTATGTTGCTTCCATAGCCTTTTGGTTTTACGTCAAACCTTTTCATCATCTCTATTTCTTTTTCATCAAGATTCGGATGTATCATCGATGAATATTCTCCGTGAGGGTCTATTACCACGACAGGCACACCATGGTCTATCAACTCCTCAACTATCACCCCCATTGCATAACTTTTTCCGCTTCCGCTCTTTGCCAGGACAGAGACATGTTTCTGAAGAAGCGTATTTATGTCCAGATACACCTTTATGTTCATATCCTTAAGCAGTCCGATATATGCCCCTTTTTTACCGAGCCCGAGCACATCTCTCACAATCTCCTCATCTGCTTTGTAAACATCATCCCCCTGCTTGAAAGGCGTCCTGGGAACGCAAAGCCCGTTTCTGCCATTATATCCTATGACATCTGCCGCCGCAGAAATTTTTTCCTCCTCTTCCCTTGTATCTTCCACAAAAACTTTTTCAAAAGAGAGTTTGGATATGCGCCTGACTTCCCTTACCTGCGCAAGAACCTTCCGCCCTTCGTGAATGACATAGACATAGTCGAGCCTGTTTACCTGCCTGTTGGAGGCAAAGTTGAAGGAGGTGGAAGTCGTATCGCCATATATTATCCCTATCCTCTCCTGCATTGAAAAGTAAATGCATTCACCACAGTTATAATTTGCGATTATGCCCAAGCCATTTCTTGATGATATCTGCAAGTTCATCTGGCGAAATGCTGCCAGAGTCAATCACCACAAATTCATGCCCCCCATGCTTTTCCATGAATTCTTTTTTCAGGGAGCGCCTCAAAACGACCACTGCATTGCCCCCTTCTATGGCTTTTTCCGCCGCCTCCGCCATGCCCATGCCCTTCATCTCCAGATGCCCGAATTCGTCTATGATAATGGCGTCACAATCCCCGATGGCTTTTATTATGGCGTTTTTCCCGTGCTCCAAACCCTGAATGCTTATTATGTATTTTCCCACTTTTATTCCTTCAATTCCGTCCAGGCGTGCAATCGGTTTTTTCTCTCCCGTGAGAATGTCAAGTGCATCCATCCCTGCTTTTATGCCGTTCTCAAAAACAGGCAGCGATATGACCCCGCCGCATGTGAAATCCGCTTTTTCCACCAGCCTATGAACCAGCGTACTCTTTCCGGAGTTCACCTTTCCTGTTATTAGGAAATTCATCATGAAAGGATTATTGTTCCTATCCAGCAGAATGCAGATACTGCATATGCCACCGGATAATAAATTTCCTTCTTTGCATTTGTCACTCGCATTGCAAAATCGCTCGGAATTTGAACTGCTGAAAGTGTAAGCCCGCCTGCAAGCCCTGCTATCGTCGCGCTTGAGAATATGACAGGCATCACACCTGCCAGGTCAGAGAGGTATAAAGGCGCAGAGGCAACAACAGGTGTCAGAATATGGGTTATGACATATCCTGCAGAATAAATGATATAGCCAGATATTACGCCCATGCTTGCCTTCATAAGCCAGTTCATTCTGTTCATATTTAGTTTCGGACTGTACCATATGATCTCAAAAACTGCTCCTTCAAAAGCAATTGCTATTGCAGAGCAGAGCATGCATCCTCCCACAGGATGTATGTATTTGAGGACTCCTGCTATCAATCCCATGCCAAGCTGCATCCCCCTGACTCCATACATTCTCCTGCTTATAGCCATCAGTCCGAAGCCCATAAAGCCGGTCATTATGGCTCCTGCCCATATCCCCTGGTTATGGAGATAATCTCCAAGCACGCATTCCATCATGCCCCACAGGGAGCCAAAAAGTATTATCCCTGCCAGTATTCTCATTCCTTTCATTTAGACCACCTTTATTTCAACCACATCTTTCACCCAGAACTGTTTGGGTAAATTTGTAAAAATGACAATCCTTTTTTCTATATCAAATATGCCGTTATTCATATCATTCCACTCAACTGTTTTTGAGTAACCATCTGACCCCAGAATCTTGTATCTGTGTTCCGCAGGATTTTTCACGCCTGAAAAATTTATCATATCGGAAAGAGATATGCCTTCATAGTTACCGCCCGCTTCCGGCTCTATGCTCATATCCCTGCATGATTTCATTATTTTGCTTATTTCCAGTTCCTTATCGTTTATTTTGATGGTATCCTGGATAATTTTTTCTTTCGAGGATTCCACATATACTGTAGAGAATGCTCCGAGCAGAAGCAGGCAGACCGCTATTGCAGGTACTATCCTCTCAACTTTCATTTTAATCCTCTTTTTTGGGGAGTGTGGAAAGCAGATACCCTCCTATCCCGAAAGCGACAAGTATGGCAGTCACAGAATAGACGCCGACGTCCGTCCAGGCACTGTACTTTGCATTCCAGCCAATGTAGAATATCAGTCCGGCTGCTATTGAAAGAATCGATATCACAACTCCTGCATTTATTTTTACATTCATTTTATCTCTCCTTTTGGTAGTGGGAGCACTGGGATTTGAACCCAGATCGGCGGGTCTCTTCTATGGGTCATCGCTCCAGTTAATCATCACGGATCAGATGACCCTCTTCTACTCATTCCCATAACTGGAGCCCGCAATGATCCCTGACTACACCATGCTCCCAGTATGGCTATGGCAATAGTGTAATATCTCCCATTATTTAAACTTTAAATTTGCTGCAATATGTGGGAAATTGCTGGATTTCAAAAACAACTTTTATATAACACATCGACATTCCGATTTCATCGCGATTGATATGGCATCTCAGGAGATAATAGAAACGGTAAGAAAGGCATTGGACGAAGAGCATAATCCCAAAAGGAATTTCAAACAGTCCGTGGACCTAGTGGTGAATCTAAAGGATGTTGATATGAACAATCCGGCAAACCGCATAGACGAGGAGATATCTCTGCCAAACGGCAGGGGCGATAAGGCAAAGATAGGCGTTTTTGCAACAGGAGAAATGGCTCTTAAGGCAAAAGATGCAGCAGATGCTGTATTCAAGCCAGAGGATATAGAAGAACTGGCAAAGGACAACAAAAATGCCAAAAGCATAGCAGAAAACTATGACTTCTTCATTTCAGAGGCGCCTTTAATGCCGACTGTGGGTAAGGCTCTGGGAAGATTTTTCGGTCCGCGGGGGAAAATGCCAAGACCCGTACCGCCTAATGCAGATATTGCAGCAGAAGTGGAAAAATTGAGGAGCACCGTCAGAATACGTTCCAAAGACAAAACTACATTTCATTGCATAGTTGGCAAGGAAGATATGGACGCCGAAGCCATAGCGGAAAACATAGAGACGGTTCTCAAATCTGTTGAAGAGAAATTGGAAAGGGGGCGCATGAACATAAAATCAGCATATGTGAAGACCACAATGGGCTCTCCTGTTCGGGTGATATGATGCCAGCAGATTGGAAAATAAAGGAAGTTGAAGAACTCAAAGGAATAATTTCGTCTTATCCTGTTGTAGGCATAGTGGGCATAAGGGGCATACCTGCATCCCAGATGCATGAAATGAGGAAAACACTTAGAGAGAATGCTGTTATCAGGGTTTCAAAGAACAGGCTCATTAAACATGCTCTTGAAGGAAGCGAGATGTCAGGCCTTTCGGATTACATGGAGGGCGAGACCGCTGTGCTGGCTACAAAAATGAATCCGTTCAGGGTTTTCAGACAACTTGAAAAGGCAAAAATGAAGGTTCCGGCAAAAGGCGGAGAAATCGCACCTGATGATATAGTGATTGAGAAAGGAAAGACACCGTTCAAGCCAGGTCCCATTGTAAGCGAGTTCCAGAAAGTAGGAATACCTGCTGCAATAAGGGAAGGCGGAGTGGTAATTGAAAAGACGGTCACTCTTGTAAAAAAAGGAGAAGTAATACCGCCAGATGTGGCTAAGATGCTCACGAGGATGGATATTTATCCTCTTGAAGTAGGACTGAATGTCAGGGCAATATATGAAGAAGGGCTGATGTTCACTCCGGAAACTCTGGGCATTGATGTGGATGAGATAGAAAGCGACTTCCGCAGGGCTGTGCATGATGCATTTGCGCTGTCAATGGAAGTGGGTTATCCTGCAAAGGAAGTCACGCCACAGTTACTTCAGAAGGCTTATCGCAATTCATTTGCTCTTGCTATGGAATGTGGGATGTATACCCGCGATACCATAGAGGAGTTTATAGGGAACGCTCATCGGCAAGTGTCGATTCTTGCAAAAGAATTAAAAACAGAAGCTGAATGATGAGGAAGGTGAGATAGATGGAATATGTATATGGAGCAATGCTTCTCCACTCTGCTGGAAAGGAGATAAACGAGGAGAATCTGAAGAAGGTACTGGATGCAGCAGGCATAGAAGTTGATGATGCAAAGGTAAAAGTGCTGGTGTCGTCACTCGAAGACGTAAACATAGAGGAAGCAATATCAAAGGCTGCTGTCGCGCCAGTTGCTGCACCTGCACCAGAGGGAGCAAAGACAGAGGAGAAGGAAGAGAAGAAAGAAGAAGCAGAGGAGAAGGAAGAGGAAGTAAGCGAAGAGGAAGTTGCAGAAGGGCTGGGTGCTCTTTTCGGGTAATCGCGCCCACCCTCACTTTTTCTGTGCAGGGCCATAGTTAGCTCTGGCTCTTATTTTGTTCTCTTTATTTTCTCTTTTAAATATTCCTTTATTTTTTCCCTGTCAGTTGTTTCAAATCCGAAATATTCATAGAAGTATGTGGTGAGTTCGAGAATTTTCGTTCTTCCGTGTTTTTTTGATTTTATGAATCCCATCTGCTCAAGTTCTCTTACATGTTCATATATGGAGCTTCCAACCATGTTTTTCATCTCCGACTGCTCCACAGGCTGGTAATATGCAATCAGAGCAACTGTTTTAAGAAGCCTCTTGGGAACCTCCATCCCCGAAAGTTTTTTTCCATATTCTGTGTATTCTGCACGTAGTTGCATCGCATATTTTTCGCCTGCCTTCGACACCTCGATTGCCGTGTCGTCGTTCTCTGCCCTCAATTTGTACTCTTCCATGAGGGAAGATATTGCACTGGTGACCTCTTTCTTTCCAAGATTTGTGGCATCGCATATCTCATCGACTGAAACAGGGCGCCCCGCGGAGAATAGGGCTGCCTCCACAATTCTCAAACTATTTCTCTTCATGGTGATGGACTTTCTTTATGTAAATCATGCCATAGGGGAAATCCTCCTGCCACATAATGATTTTCTCTTCTCTTGTCAGGAAGAGGAGGGATGAAATTGTCATCACAAGTTCTTCCTTATTATGTATGTCACATATTTCCGTTATCGGCATCGCCCTCCCGTTCAATTTGCTCAACCTTCCGAGTATGAGTTTTATCTCTTCCTCTATGTTCTCCTGATGGGCATTTTCGCCTGCTGCCTTCCCTGCGTTTTCCATAAATTTTTCCTGTTGCTCGAGCCTGCTCTTCCTTCTTTTTTCTTTTATTTTTATTTCGTTTCTCACTTCCTCGAAGGCATTGATTAACTCTATAAGGGTTACTTTCCTTTCTCCTTTTCTCCTGATTTTTTCCTCTATGGGGGGGCCGTTTTCTATGACTGACCTTGTGTAAAAGTAGCCGTCATCTTCCATATACCAGTCAGGTATCTCTCCCCACTCGTCCTCTTCCTCCTCTTTTTCTTCAAGAGAACTTACGACACGGTCTGACTGGAGTTTAAGAACCTTCCATGCCATCAGTATTATTCTTCCTGCTGTGATCAGGTCTATTAAACCCGAATTTTTAACTCTTTTAAGGTATAGCCTTGAAAACGATACAAGGTCTATGTCCCATGGGTCGAGTTGTTCCTCCATCACAAGGTCAAATGTAAGGGCAATGGCTCTGTCAAAGGGGTCTTTGAGGTACATGCTGCTATTTCCAGCCATCTCTATGTACTCCTCTATTTTGTCCTTGCGCGCTGCATCCTCCTTTTGCATAAGTATGTGGCTTATTATTTCTTCCTTCATTTTATCTCTACAATTTCTTCAACCTGCGATAAATTCACATTTCCAACTATAATAGATACGCCGTCCTGCATGGTCACCCCGTAGATGTGGTCTGCCTTGTTGAGAGTTACTCTCCTCAGGGATATTGCTATAAATTGTGTATTTCTTGAGCGCTCCTTTATCATCTCTGCGACCTTCTCCGCATTTTTGCCGTCAAGGAACATGTCAACCTCATCCAGTATGTAGAATGGCGACGGGTCATATGCCTGTATTGCGAAAATGAAAGCAAGAGATGCCATGCTCTTCTCTCCTCCTGAGAGGGCATTCAAACGCATGATTCTCTTGCCCTTCGGTCTTGCCTTTATTATAAGCCCTCCTTCGAAAGGATTTTCAGGATTCTCAAGAACAAGTTCTGCCTCTCCTCCTCCGAGTAGTTCAGTGTATATTTTTTCAAAGTTTTCCTTTACCGCTTCATAGACTGCGTAGAAAGAACCTTTCTTTTTCTTCTCTATCTCTTCAACAAGTTTGATTAAGTTCTTTCGCTGCTCCTTAAGGCGCTGCACATCTTCTTCGAATTTCTTTCTGCGTTCGTCCTGGCGTTCGTATTCCTCAAGCGCTCTCATGTTCACAGGCTGCAACTGCTCCATCCTCCTTTCTATTTCCTTTATCCTTGTCTTGAGTTCTTCAATAGGGGGTATTTCCTCTCCCTCAAATTCATAATTCTCCGTCTCAAGCATCATTTCCGCAAGAGTTTGCTCGAGTGTCGGCAGGCGCGATTTTGCCCTGGATATAAGGTCGAGGGAGGTTTCCATCTTTGTTGAAAGCGAGTCTATTTTGTTTTCTATCTCCACGCTTTCCCTGTAAAGGTCGTCCCTCTCCTTTGTGAGCCCTTTCATCTTTCCGAGCATCGTCCTTTCTACTTCCATGAGGGCTTCCATTTTATCCTTGTTTTCAGAGTATATCTTCTGGAGTTCCTTTATCTGCGAAGAGAATTCTTTTTCTTTATCCAGTATCTCCCGGAGTCTGCTGCTGACCTCGCTTTCACGTTCAACAATCAATTCCATTTCCTTTGAAAGTGTCTTTATCTCGGATGAGATGTTTCTCTCATCCTCCCTCAGCGATTCTATCTCGCCCTTCAATTCCTCTATTCTATTCGTCACTTCTTTCTTGCTTATCTCCTTCAGCCCTTCTTCTGTCTTCACCCTTTCCTTCTCCAGTTCCTCAATAAGAGATGTTTTTGCTTTTATCCCTTCCTCGCATTGCCGGAATTCTTCCTCTATCCTCTCGTATTCTTCCTTCTTTTTCCCGAGTTCCTTCAGTATGATTTCGAGTTTCCCCTCAAATTCCTTCCTTCTGATTTCCAGCCTTTCCACCCTGTCGTCGACCTCATCGCTGAATTCCCTCAACTCTTTCTCGACATTTGCTATCTCTCCTCTGACCTCAATGAGCCTTTCTGATAAAATTTCCTGCTGATGTGTGACATCCATAAGTTTTTTACCTATTTCCCCCACCATACGTTTATCGGCATCTCCAAATGATGTGACCTTCGGCATGCTCCCGCCTATCATCGCACCAGATGTCTCTATTATCTCCCCACCAAGGGTAACAAGACGCACACCCCCCATGACCGCACGGGCAGTTTCAAGGTTTTCCATCACAATCGTGTCTCCGAAAACATACCAGAATGCAGGACGATATATCTCATCGAATCTCACCAGGTCTATGGCAAATCCGAGAGAGCCGTTCTCCCTTACTGTCATCAGTGCCTTGCCCCTCGGTTTTCCCACAACCATCTTGTTCAAAGGGAGGAATGTGGTTCTCCCATAATCATTCTTTTTCAGATAGTTTATGCACTCAGTTGCGACTTTCTCATTATCCACAACTATTGCCTCCGCCCTCCGCCCCGCTGCCACCCCCACCGCCCTCCTGTATTTTTCATCCACCTCTCCGAGTTCTGATATGCTTCCGTGGATGCCCCTGATTTTTCCCTCATCCCTTGCTTTCAGTATTTCTCTCGTCGCCCTGGTATAAGTGCTCGCATCTTCCTTTGCCTTCAGGCGAGAAAGTTCTCTCTGGAGGTGGATGACCTCCCTATCAAGTTTCTGAAGGGCTTCGGATATTTCTGCCTCCTCTTTCTTTTTATCGAAAAGTTCTCTCTCAAGTTTTTCCTTGCCCTTCCTCTTCTCCTTTTCCGATTTATCTATCTCGCTGATTTGCCACTTTATGTCCTTCACTTCAAACTCATATGTATTTTTATTTTCCTCAAGTTCCGATATTGCCACCCGCAGGGCGTCCATCTGCTGGAGGAGGCGATCCTTTTTCAATTCAAATTCGTGGAGTTCATTCCTCTCCTTCTCATATTTCTTCTTTATCTCCGCAAGTTTTCTGGTTATGTCCATTGCCCTTCTGTCAGAGTGGGTGACGCTTTCCCGTATTTTGTCAAGTTCCTTCTCCCTGCTCCTTATGCCCTTCTTCTTTTCCTCAAGTTCTTTTTCGAGTTCTTCTATCCTTTTTCTGTAATTCTTAATCTCCTTTTTGAGCCTTGAAAGATTTGCTTCTAACTCCTTCCTCTCTTCTTTTCCTTCAACTATTTCCTGAGTGAAGTAGTTTATCTTCTCCTTCGCCTTTATCATCTCCTCCCGGGCAGCATTTGTCTTCTCCTTTATCTCCTCCACCTCCGCCCCCCCCAGCCCCGCTATCTTCTCTTCTATCTTCTGAAGTTCGATTTGCTTCTTTCTGTAGGCATCCCTCAAATTTTTAATCTCGCCTTCAAGTCTTTCCCTCTCATTTTGATATGAATTTATCTGCTTCTGTATCTCCCCTATCTCCTTCTCCACCTCCATCCTCTTCTTATAAGAGAGCATTGCCTTTGACTTTTTCAACTCCTCATCCAATTTTTTATATTCTATTGCCCCGTCTCTTTCATGTTTCAACTGATTCAACTGGCTTCTTATCTCTCTGAGTATTATTCCAATGTACTCGAGATTTTTCTCAACCTCTGCCTTTTCCCTCTCGGATTTTTCTATGTCCCTGTCAAATTCGGAAACTCCTGCTATATCATCAAGTATTTTCCTCCTGGGCACATCTCCCATTTCAACAATTTCCGTGACATCTCCCTGCTGGACAATGCTGTTGGCAGAGATATTCGACGACGAGAGAATATGGACAAAATCTGAAAGCGATGCTGCCTTGTTATTTATGTAAAAATAACTGTAATAATTGTCAGGATTGTCAGGCAGGGGGGCGCGCTTTATTTTCCTTGTCAGCACGATTTCCTCATCCCCGTCCTCAAAAACAAGGGAAACCTTGCAGTAATTAACATCTTTTTTTCCCTTATATATCAAATCTGTGAGGCGACCTGCCCTTATCATCTTCGAACTTTTGGGACCCAGCACGAACAAAATCGCATCTGATATGTTCGATTTTCCCGAGCCGTTGGGACCTGTTATGGCAGTAAAACCGGGGAGAAAAGGTATCCTAACTTTCTTCCCAAACGATTTAAAGTTCTCCAACTGCACTTCCCTAAGGTACATAGGTCCCATCCCTCTGAAGAAAATAATATATACATCATATATAAAAGTGTTGA
>VBQP01000033.1 GCA_008297795.1 Thermoplasmata archaeon
TCTTTATGCTCGACAAGAGGCTGAAGAGCATCTGCAAACTTTTCTGGCGTGATGATGAGCAGGTCATAGGTATCCGGGAAGGAGGATTGCTTCTCCATTATTACTTCATCTGTGTCTTCATATCTCCAGTTTACACCTCCAAACGAAGGCGCCAATAAGATAATCAAAAAAACCATCACCACTACCATAACATTTACTCTCATTTTTCTCCCGTATCATATATGTTTCAGGATTATAAAATCATTACCCCGAATGCCAAAATAAAAATATGGTTTCGCAATTCATTACATATCATGAAAGCAGTAATACTTGCTGCGGGAGAGGGAACAAGACTCAAACCTTTTACAGAAAGCATGCCCAAAGTTATGCTTCCGGTTGCAAACAAACCCATACTTTCCTATACAATAGAAGCCCTGAAAAGAAATGGAATAATGGATATCGTAATTGTGGTGGGCTACAAAAAGGAGAGCATAATGGATTATTTCGGGAATGGAAAAGAATTCGGGGTTAGAATAGAATACGTTATGCAGGAGAAGCAGATAGGCACGGGGCATGCACTTCTGCAGGCAGAGAATTACCTCGATGAAGACTTTATTTTGCTGCCCGGAGACAACATAATAGACGGAGGCAGCATTTCGTCCCTCCTCAAAGAGGATTGTGAGATATGCATGCTTGTTGAAAAGAGTACATATCCCTCAAAATATGGCGTTGTTGAAGTTAAGGAAGGAATGATAAAAAGTATGGTGGAGAAACCGGAGATAGCAGAAACAAATATCATATCAACAGGAATATTTAAACTTCCTTTGAGCGTCTTTGATTTTTTAAAAAACAATGTGAAGCAGGGCAATAACAGCATAACAGATTCCATTCGGTCAATGATAGATGCTGGAAAAAACATATGCGCAGTGAGCTGCAAAGGAAAATGGATGGATATTGTGTACCCATGGAACTGGCTAGAAGTTAACTCAAAATCATTGAAAAATTTATCATCTGTGTCAGGGGGGAAAATCGAAAAAAATGTTGTCATAAAGGGAGATGTTATTGTAGGCAGAGACTCCATCATACATTCCGGGTGTTATATTGCAGGACCTGTTGTGATAGGTAGAGGATGTGAGATAGGCCCAAATGCATGTATTTTTTCCTCCACAAGTATAGGGGATAATGTGGCAATCTATCCTTTTACTGAGATAAGACACAGCATAATAATGGACGGCGCCACCATTGGCTCCCATTCCTTTGTTTCGAAGTCCATTGTGGGAAAAGGAACAAAAATTTCTTCTCGCTTTTCAAACATAGTCGGAAGTGCAGTTATTGATATAGATGGGAAATTTCATAGAGCGAGGGATATCGGGACGTTTATAGGAGAGGGCTGTGAGATAGGTGACGGCGTCGTTATCACACCCGGGAAAATTGTTGGAAGCAACTGCCAGATAGAACCCCTCAATCTTATAAACAGGAATATACCTGACAGAAGTAAAGTGATCTGATGTGTGGGATAGCAGGATATGTGGGATACAGAAATGCATCTGACGTGCTTATAGATTGTTTGAAGAGGCTGGAGTACAGAGGATATGATTCTGCAGGAATTGCAGTTGCTAACAAAAAATTGTCGATTTTCAAGGCTACTGGCGAAATAGATAGTCTGAGAGAGAATATGCCAAAAATGCACGGAAGTGCCGGTATCGGCCATACGAGATGGGCAACCCATGGAAAAGTTAGCAAGGAGAATGCCCATCCTCACATAAGCTGTGATAAAAAAATTGCCATAGTGCACAATGGGATCATAGAAAATTTCAAATACCTCAAAGAACAACTTGAGGGAAAAGGACATCAATTTAATTCGGAAACAGATTCCGAAGTAATTGCACACCTTATAGAGGAAGAGTATAAAGGAAACCTCGAAGATGCTGTCGCCTCTGCCATTAAAAATCTTAGAGGAGCTTACGCAATTGTAGCAATTTCCATTGATGAGCCTGAAAAAATAGTTGCAGTGAGAAAGGAAAGCCCGCTGGTGGTGGGGGCGGGGGATGGGGAGAATTTTGTTGCCTCTGATATTCCTGCATTTCTCGGTTATACGAACAGGGTTATTCATCCGAATGATGGAGAGATATGCATAATGGAAAAAGATAGCATCAAGTTCATAAATGAAAAAGGAAAGGAATTGAATAAGGAAGAGGAGGTGGTAAACTGGGACATCGAAGATGCCGAGAAGTCAGGATACCGGCATTTCATGCTAAAGGAAATCCACGAACAACCATCGACAATCTATAATGCTCTGACCGGAAGGATTTCTGAGATAGAACCGCATGTAGAACTGGAAGACCTTGAAAGCGATATGGATGAGATAACAATCACTGCATGCGGCACATCCTTTTATGCAGGAATGGTAGGAAAGTACATAATAGAAAAACTGGCTCGCATACCTGTTTCTGTAGAACTTTCTTCCGAATACAGATATTTCGGGAGAAAAAGCGGCACCGTGGTTGCCATAACCCAGTCAGGTGAAACAGCAGACACAATCGGGGCGGTAAAAGAAGCGAAGAGAAACGGATGCAATACCATTGCAATAACAAATGTGACTGGAAGCAGCATCACACGCATAACAGATTTTTCGATATTTACAAGATGCGGTCCAGAGATAGGGGTGGCAGCCACAAAGACGTTCACCGCACAGATTGCTGTTCTTTTCCTCATTGCATTGAAACTCGGGATGGAAAATTTTTATCTCAGAGGCGACGAACTCAGGGAATACGTCTCCGCCCTGCGGCAGCTTCCTTCCCGCCTGGAGAAAGTTCTGGGAAAGGAGGACGAGATAGCGGGTATTGCAAAAAAATTGAAGGATTACGATAGCATATTTTTTATAGGGCGGGGAGTGAACTATCCTCTTGCTCTCGAGGGGGCTCTGAAGTTGAAGGAAATTTCTTATATCCATTCCGAGGGTTTTGCTGCCGGGGAGTTGAAGCACGGTCCCTTTGCGCTGCTTGATGAAAAAACGGCAGTCGTGGCAATTGTTGCAAAAGATGCCGTGCGTGACAAGATGCTTTCCAATATCGGGGAGATAAAGGCGAGAAATGCTACTGTCATAGCAATAGCAGATGAAAGCGATGAGGAGATAGATAAATATGCAGACCATGTGATACGATTTCCTTCTCTGCCCGAGTTCGTGTCTTCAATTCCAATTGCAGTCATTCTACAACTTATTGCATATCATGTTGCGAATTTGAGAGGGTGTCCGATTGACAAACCGCGCAACCTTGCAAAATCGGTGACAGTGGAGTGATAAAATGATATTTGGCTCTTCGGGGATAAGGGGAATTGCAAACAGGGAAATTACTCCCGAACTTGCACTTAAAACAGGAAAGGCATGCGGCACAATTTATGAAAATATAATCATAGGGAACGATCCAAGGACTTCAAGCCCCATGATAAAAAGTGCAGTAATATCGGGAGCACTATCTTCAGGAGCTGAAGTAACAGACATAGGACTTGCCTCAACACCCACACTTGCACACTCTGCGAGAAAACATGACATTGGAATAATGGTTACCGCATCACACAACCCGGGCATGTATAACGGAATAAAACTTTTCAATCCTGATGGCTCCGGATTTTCCATAAAGCAGTCGGAAGAAGTGGAAAAAAACATGGAAGGAAAAAATGTCCCGTGGAATAAAATAAAAAATTTTAGAAGTTATGAAATGGCAATAAATGAGCATATGGATTCCATCCTGAAATCCGTTATATCGCCAGAAAAAAGCATCAGGGTTGTCGTGGATTGCTGCAACGGCTCTACAGGCACAATAACGCCGTATTTGCTTGAGAAAATGGGATGCGGTGTTATTGCGCTCAACACCCAGCCTGACGGGCGTTTTCCCGCGCATGATCCGGAGCCGGTCGAGGAAAATCTCAATCAGTTAAAGAATGCGGTAAAAGCATCAAATGCAGACCTCGGAATTGCCCATGATTGTGACGGGGACAGGGTTGTTATCGTGGATAAAAAAGGGGAGTTCATACCAAATGACAAAATGCTTGCTGTACTCGCGAAATACACGAATGAGAGAGGGAAGATAGCTGTGCCTGTCAACACTTCCCTTTCCCTGGATTCGTACCTTCCTGGGGCTGAGATTGTCAGAACAAGGGTGGGAGACATTTTCATTTCTGAAAAATTGAAGGAAATAGGGGGCGATTTCGGGGGAGAGCCGTCAGGAACATATGTATTCCCCTCATTTTCTTACTGCCCCGATGGTGTATATGCTGCTGCAAAAATTGTATCGATATGGGGCGAAATCGATATCGAGGATGAGATCAAACTCATTCCCGAATATTTCACTGTGAGAAGTTCGTTAACTCTTGAAAATGATAAAAAAAGGGTTATGGAAAAAATTGAGGAAGCGATGAATGCATTTGAATATGAAAACATGAATAAAATAGACGGGATAAGAATTGACATGGATGACTCGTGGGTTCTGATACGGCCCTCTGGCACAGAACCAAAGATAAGGGTTACAGTGGAGGCAAAGGATGAAAATAGGGCAAAAGAATTGAATGACAAAATCATGGAAATTGTAAAGAGGTGCATAAAATGAAATGCGTAATCCTGGCAGCAGGAGAAGGAAAAAGGATGCATCCTCTGACATACACCCGGCCAAAAGTCATGCTTCCAATAGCCAATAAGCCGGTACTGGAATGGAACATGGCAAACGCAATAAAGGCGGGATTCAGAGAGTTCATATTTGTCGTTGGATACAAAAGCGAGATGGTAAGAAACTACTTCGGAGACGGGGCAGAATGGGGGATAAATATAGAGTATGTGAACCAGGGAGAGCCTTTAGGAACTGCTCATGCCATCAAGACAGTTGAGAAATTTGTAGGAGATGATTTCATTGTGCTATGCGGAGATACCATTTTTGGGGAAGAGGATATAATGGCGATAAAAAACAGGGAAATGGCAGTAGGGCTGACAGAGATAGAGGATGCAAGGGAATACGGAATTGTTGAAATGGAGGGCAAAAAGGTTATAAAAATTCATGAGAAAATGGATGAGCCGATTTCAAATTTGATAAACGGCGGGATATACAGATTCAACAAAAAAATTTTTGAATTCATAGAGAAGACCGGCAAATCTCCTAGGGGCGAGTATGAAATAACAGATTCCATAAATTTGATGGTTAAAGAGGAGGAAATAGAAGGATTGCTGCTGAAAAAATGGAGAGATGTTGTTTACCCCTGGCATATCCTTGATGCAAATGAAGAAATGCTCAAAAAAATTAAGGGAGGTAAGGAAAGCGAAATTGAAGAAAATGCGGTTATCAAAGGAAATGTTATTATCGGAAAGGGGAGCAAAATTATGAGCGGGAGTTACATAGAGGGACCTGTGGCGATAGGAAAAAACTGTAAAATAGGACCCAATTGCTATATACGGCCGTTTACAGCAATAGGAAATAACTGTCACATAGGGAATGCATGCGAGATAAAAAATTCAGTTGTCATGAATAATACCAACATTCCACACCAGAATTATGTTGGTGATTCAGTCATAGGACAGAATTGCAATCTTGGGGCAGGCACAAAAATAGCAAACTTGAGACTTGATAAAAAAGATGTGGTCGTTTCCCTGAACGGAAAAAAAGTGGATACGAAAAGGAGGAAATTGGGTGCCATCATCGGAGACAATGTCCAGACAGGCATAAATGCAACGATAAACATTGGCTCCATCATAGGAAATGATGTTTTCATCGGACCCGGTGCATCTGTATCCAATGAGATAAAACCATTTTCGAGGATAATGTGATTATGCATGCTCGCTTGCATATATACTGCATATATATTTAAATCTGAAAAATATTAAGGAGCGATGATTGCAAGGAAGTCAGCACTGGTAATGGCAACCAATTTTTCTGCAGGGTTGCTAAATTATGCTGCCATTTTTCTAATAGCGAGATACTATGCATTTCCAAAATTTGCTCTCGGGTTGATAAGTTTTACCTACGGGTTTGTAGCATTGCTCAGCGTAATTCCCAAAATGGGACTTCCACAGGCACATATAAAAAGAATATCTGAGGGAAAGGATATTGGGAAATGCAACGGCACATTTTTCTCCCTCCGCCTTGCCCTTACGGCTGCCATGGTGGTGCTGACTTTTCTATCCTTATTTGTATGGAAATATGTAATGCACAGGGGTTTTGAATCTCCGGTTCAGGAAAAGGCCGTGTATGTAATGCTAGCATACTTTGTTGTCCTTCTCCTCGCGAAAAATTTTACTCTGACTTACAGGGCAAAGATGGAAATCGCATTAGCCCAATTCCCATTCTTCATAGAGGCACTTGCAAGAACTGGGGCAACTGCTGTCTTTGTTATTCTTGGATATGATGTCATATGGATTGTGTACGCCTATGTCATCGGCGGATTAGCCTTCTTTTTATCATCAATTTATTTCTTCAGAGAACCTGTGGACAAGCCAAGTAGGGAGTATGCATCTATCTACATCAAGTTTGCCATTCCGCTATCGATAGTATCTGTCTCCTTCATAATAATGACCAACATAGACAAGGTTCTCATACAGCTTTTCTGGGGATACAACCAGGGTGCAGATTATTTCTCGGTGGTGAGGGTAGCCAGATACATAAACAACATAACTGTTGCATTCGGAATGCTCCTCCTGCCAACAATGTCTGCCATGCACGCAAAAAAGAAAATCGGGGAGATGAAAGAGATGGTACTCCAAGCAGAGAGGTACATGAGCATGATAATAATGCCTGCTGTTTTCCTTCTCATATTTCTTGCAAAACCCATTATTTACATATTGCTCTCCAAGCAGTTTTACACAGCAATACCGATATTGCAGACACTCCCACTTTTCGCCCTTTTTGACACCCTGGAAAAGCCCTACCAGACAAAACTTCTTGGCATGGACCTGCCAAATTTTGCAAGAAATAGGATGCTCCTCATGGTCGGAGTGAATGTGGTGCTCAATATCCTGCTTATCCCAAAGGACATACAGAGTATTGGATTGCATTTATTCGGGCTGGCAGGCACAGGAGCAGCAATAGCCACAACCATCGCCTATTTAATTGGTCTGATGTATACAAGGATAGTCATATACAGAATGGACAAAATAGGATTCAATTTTTCAGTTGCAAAACATGCAGTTGGTGCAATAATAATGGGGGCGGCAGTGAGTTACATAACCAAGTTTTACAATATAGGGAGATGGTATGACCTTGCAGCCATCTCCATTGTAGGATTGGCAATATATCTCGGCATACTTATTGTGATAAGAGAATTCAAAAAAGAAGATTTTGAGTTATTCATGGACACGCTGAATGTTAAAAAGATGTTTGGATATATCAAAGAGGAGATGGGAGGAAAATAGTGCAGCAAGGAACGCTATTTTCTCGAGTGAAAATTTGTGAAATCCATTACCATCAAAATGCTTTGGAATGCCAGTAGTCCAAGAAATCCTAAACGTCCTCAATAAGATATGATTCTATGCCGCACTTAGCAGTAGCATCCAGCAGTTTTTCTTTATTTTCTCCTTGTTTCAGTTCCTATCACTTTGTTTCCAGAAGTTGCTTTTTGAAATACCAATAAGTTTTCAAAGATGTAATACAAAAATGTTTATATAATTATATTGCATCTAAGATTATGGATGTAATCAGTTTCAGATTGCCCGAAAAAATGAAGGAAGATATGAAAAAAGTTGACATTAACTGGAGTGAAGAGATGAGGAAATTTATTGAAAGAACGGTGAGAAAATACAGAAAAGAACAATCCATCAAGAAAATAGATTCCCTGCTGAAAATATTGCCAGGGGCTGATAAAGGGACAGCATCAAAATATGTGAGGGAAGACCGTGACAGTGATTGATGCATCTTCACTGGCAAAATATATTTTGAGAGAGGATAACTGGAAAAAGAT
>VBQP01000034.1 GCA_008297795.1 Thermoplasmata archaeon
CCACACCCCCCTATTTCCACTGGAAAAGTTTTTTAGTGATAGAGATATTAAAGCACAGATGGAAAGAAAGAAGGCGATTATCATATCCCTGCAGGAGGACAATGAGGAATTGGAGCATCTTTCAGAATCACTTAATTATGAAGTGGTCAAAATATTCATCCAGCGTCAGGGAAAGTCTCGTCGCCCATTTTATATCGGCAAGGGAAAAATAAGGGAAATAAAAGATTACCTCTCTGAAAAAAATATAAATTTTGCAATTGTGAATGGCATGCTAACACCCTCACAGTGGTATAACATGGAAAAAGAACTCGGTATTAAAGTATACGACCGCGTACATCTCATATTAGACATATTTGCAGACAGGGCAAAAAGAAAAGAAGCAAAGTTGCAGGTCAAACTTGCATACTTAAGATACGAAAAACCATACATAAAAGAATTGATACAGAGAATCAGGGCGGGGGAGCACCCCGGTTTTATGGGCGGCGGGGAATATGAGATAGCAAACTATTATGAGATGATAAAAAGACAGATTAAAAAAATAAAAAAAGAACTGGAAAAACTGGAGAGGGGGAGAGAGAGTCACTATAAATACAGAGTGAAGAAAGGATATTATCTTGTTACCATAGCAGGATACACAAATGCAGGAAAAAGCAGCCTGCTAAATAAACTTACTGGAGAAAATGTTGAAGTGGAAGAAAGATTGTTTTCCACATTATCAACAACCACACGAATAATAAAAGATGAAAGAAAGCCCATACTGGTTACGGACACGGTAGGTTTCATAAGAGATTTACCCCACTGGCTAATAGACTCCTTCAAATCAACCCTCAAAGGAATAGCACTTTCTGATGTGGTTGTGTTGCTTGTTGATGCAAGCGAGGAAAAAGAAGTAATTGCCGAAAAAATGGAAGTTTCTATAAAAGAAATAATGGGTGTGAATATCAACCAGAAAATTTTGATAGGATTTAATAAATCTGATAAAATAAATATCACAGAAAAAAAAGAGAAAATTGAGTATTTGAAGGATATTATAGACGATAGGCCTTATGTTTTTTTATCTGCCAAAACAGGAGAGGGGATTGAGGAATTGGTGGAAATGATATGTGGCTCCCTACCTGAAAATGTAACAATGAAAATAAAATTTCCAGAGAAAACAGGCAATAATGATCTTTCATTTATATTTGGCAAAGGTATAGAAATACTATACCTCGGTAACTTTGGAGAAGACATATATATAAGCTGTAGCGATAGACTCAAAGAGAAGATTATGGGTAAATGTATAAAGAGTGGTGCAGAAGTAAAAATTATTAATAAGGTGGCATAAAATGGAAAAAGAAAGAATATTGAAAGATATAAAATTGTTTGAGGAAAATACAAGAATGTTTGATGATGAGAAATGGAAAAATAATAAGGTAATTGAAATGGCAAGAAGATACTATGATGATGCAAAATATTATCTTTCAAAAAAGGATTTTTTTACTGCATTCGGCTGTATAAATTATGCCCACGGTCTCGTAGATGCCATTCGAATGGAAGAATTTAAAGGGGAGAAATAGATTCTGAGGGTAATATGCATAAAATAGATATTTCGATTGGAAAGGACTTGTTTGAAGAGAATAATAAAATTGCAAAAAGAAATAATGAGGCACTTAGAGAAAAAAATGTATTTTCTGTTGATTTTATGGGCTCGATAGGCTCTGGCAAAACTCTCATTATTGAAAAAATAGTTGAAAAATTGATAGGAAAGAAGAAAGTGGGGGTGATAGTTGGGGATGTCACAGGCGATGATGATTATAAAAGAGTGAAAAAATATAACATACCTGTGGTTAATATAAATACAGGGAAGGAGTGTCATCTTGATGCACATCTCATAGAACATGCTCTGGAGGATATTGATATTAACAATATAGATATACTTCTCGTAGAGAATATAGGTAATCTTGTATGCCCTGCGGATTTCATGCTTGGATGCGACAGGAGGGGTGTTGTCATATCGGTTACTGAAGGGGATGATATGGTCAGAAAGCATCCTTTAATATTTCAGATATCGGATTTCGTTGTTATAAATAAGGTTGATCTTGCGGAGTATATGGACGTGGATATTGACAAAATAGTTAGGGACCTGGAAGTAATTGCACCTAAAAAAGTTTTTTTGACAGATGCAAAACACGATAAAGGAATTGATGAATTAATAGACTGGCTTATATGGGAAAAAAATTAATTTTGGTAGGGGTTGGGCATGTATTTGACATCTCCGAACAAATAAGAGGAATAATAAGTACTGTAAATCCAGATGCTGTTGCACTCGAACTTGATGAAGACAGATTTTACTTTCTTTTAAATCCTTCCTCTGGGAAAAAATCCCCCAATATCTTGTATCTATTATTGTCAAAAGTGCAGGATAAAATTGCGAGAAAATATGGTGTTAGTACAGGCTCCGAAATGGTAGCAGCCGCGGAAGGGGCAGAAGATGTTGGTGCAAATATTTTATGTATTGATAAAAGTGCGAAAGATGTTATAGAAAAATTGTGGATATCTATTCCCTTAAAGAGAAAAATATTGTTGATGTTGGGCACATTATCATCTATTTTTATAAGTAGAAAAAAAGTAGAGAAAGAATTGCAATATTTTGAAGAAGAACCATCATATTATTTTGAACAGATAGATAGTAGTTTTCCGGAATTCAAAAAAGTTCTTATTGATGAGAGAAACGAATTTATGTGCAATATGTTGAAATCATATTTCAAAAATTATGATGTTATTATAGCATTTGTTGGTGAAGGGCATATAATCGGAATGCAGAAGATTATAGAAGAAGAGAATGAAATAACCCTAATAACAATACATCTTAAGGACCTGAGAGAAAATAACTGGAAAAAACTCATTTAAACGATATCCACTCCGCCACCTCTTCCTTTTTAAAATTTTCATCCATTTTTTTTATCAACTCTTCAAAATTTTTAAAAGGCCTTCCAGACATAATTCTTATAGCCCTTTTTCTTCCGATATGAGGTAAATTCTCAATTGCATTCATGCTTGCATAGTTCACTCTCAGTGGATATTCAAGTCCTGTAATACTTCTGTATCCATATCCTTTTATTTTAACATCAACAAATTTTCCTACACACTCCTTATAAGGTAATCCTACCAGGAGGGGATATGTACCGATTTGCCGTCCAAATGTTGAATTTCCTTTATTAATTTCCAAGAAAACGTCCCTCAATATAGTTCCATATGGCACAATTTTCATAAGCATGGGTCTATTCACTCTTTCATTTACTGCTTTCTTGAAATCAACAAATTTTTTTCTATTTATTTTAACTTTCTGGAATCTGATGGGAACGACCTGTCTTATATTAATGCGCCTTAACAGCAATCCTGCGTCCATCACCTCTTTCAAAAAATTATAGTTTTTGCTGTACGTCTCGGTACTTTCCCCGGGCAACCCATATAATATATTCAACCCCGGAAGAAAGTAAGGCATTCCATTTTCTCCCCTGTCTTTTCCCACCTCATTTATTATTTTAATTGCTTCCATTACCTGATCAGGGGTGGCATTGAGATTGCTTCTTTTTATTACTTCTAAATCTGCAGTTTCCATACCAAGTGCAGCCGTATTTCCCGAAGTGCAATATTGTTTTATTAACTCGGTAATTTTCATAGATTTGTCCGGGTATTCTGCAACAACTGCGGGATTAACATTATCTATATGTAGAACCTTCAATTCAGGTGCATTTCTTTTTATACCTTCGAGAAGTTTTTTTATGGCATCCACATTCGGCTCAGGCACCTCTCTTTTTCCAATTCCAGAAGCCCCGTAGGAATAAAAACAGGACTGGCAGCCGAGTCGGAAATTCCTTACCCCTACGCTATACAGAACCTTCACTTCTTCTATGATATCGAGAGTTTCTCTCATCAGCGGCTTTCCAAATATAGGTTCCATACAAAAACTGCAGCCGCCGGTAAAATATCTTATGCATCCTCTATATGTTTCCACTTCAGCAATCAAAACATCAGGAAAATCGGGATGGACTTTTGCTATTTCCGCTCCAAGAATACTCCATCTTTTCCATTCCCCAACACTTCTTCTTCTATCACTTATTTCTCCATTTAAATAATCAAAAATAAAAGCATCAGCATCATTTTTTACAGAGTAATCCACGAGTTCGTTCCATTTCCTCGGTTTCTTCCCCCCTCCCTCGCCTATGCCGTATGTTGCGGCAGCCCCGCCGAGGATCTTCACTCCTTTAAATGAAGATGTGATTTTGGAAAACTCTTTGAAAGAGATGGGCATACCCCTGAGATATCTTCCAGGCACAACAGCCCCGGTTATTATGAGAAGAGTATCTCCTTCAATATTTTTTCCCTTCCTCCACTGGTCTATTGTCAGGTACTGGTATTCGTGTCCTGCATCTCTTACTGCACCTGCTGCATATCTAACATATGGAGAAATATAAGGGGGCACACCAAGGCATGAAGGCTCGTCGACATAGCCATCAAGTATTGTTATTTGCACAATGTAAAATGGTTACAATATTTTAAACTTCCAGTGGAAATAGGGGGGTGTGGGTGCTGAAATCCATCAAACTCACATGGCTGTTTTTAAGATTGACAATCGGAACCTTTGCAGGGTCAGGAGAAAAATCCATCATCTTCTGGTAATCTGTCTGCGACTGCCATGTGGAGGCATTTATCAGGACAATCCCTCTGTACTTATCAATGGCTGTTGTATGTATGTGGCCTGTCACAAAGATATCCGGCAATCTTTCTATCAACAGGTAGTCCTTCTTTTCGGGAGCGAGAGGCGTGCTGTCACCATATATCGGCGCCATATGGCGACGCTGCAACATACTCTTCATTATTGTGGCAGGGTCATTCTGGTTAACTCCTATGCGCGTTGAAAAATCCTGGAGCGATTGCCCATGGTAAGAAAGCACATCCACTTCTCCAATCTGCATATAACATGGATTGCCTGCAAAAATAATATTCATATCAGAAAATATATCCTGCACCTCTTTTCCGAAGGCGGGCTGGGGGAGGGCGGGGCGCACAGCATCATGATTTCCCGGCTGCATAATAATTTTTATATCCTCAGGTATCCCGGACATCTCCTTTGCAAGTGCTTCATACTGCCCGTAGATGTCCTCTATCTCCAGGTCATTTTCCTGCCCGGGGTATATGCCCACGCCGTCCACAATATCTCCTGGCATTATTATGTATTTCACATTCCTGGCGACCTCCCTCTGCCGCTCGCTTCCCACCTCTCCATTAATCCATTTGATGAATTTTTTCCATTCCTTCTCCAGGAAAGTTTTGCTACCGATATGGATATCTGATACAAATGCTATGTACGAGTCTTCATCGGCATAATGCTTTTTTTTGTTGACAGGGATATCGGGCCATATTATGTTGCGGGCTATAATGAGCCCCCCTCTCCCTCCCTTCCCCACTATCCCTATGACTTCGTCTTCAACAATCGTGGAGGCAATATCAATCAAATCGTCAGGGATGTATATCGTTGCAGAATCGCTCTCATCCTCTATTTCAATGAGGATATGGCTGTTCTTCCCTCTCCTTATTTCATTCACAATGCCGATTACAGAGACATCTCCTTCTCTCCTCTGGGCATTTTTGATGGGAATTGCATTTCTCATCTCCTGTCTTTTTTTAAGCAGTTGGTACAATCTTTCATACCTGTCTTTAAACAGGTTTGTAAAATCTGAAAGGGTGCCCTCGCAGCTGCTTTTTCCTGTCACATCCTCTATTATCTCCAGTTTTATTTCTCTACTCCTTCTGGCACCTGCCAGAGGTTTGCTGTCTGAGTTGCCATCAAAAAAATTCTTTACGTCTTCAAACACAACATTCAATGGCTTTTCATCAAATCCTTCAAGAAACTTCCTGGAATTATCCAGGGCATCCCCTAACCCTATCAGAAAATCCACAGCTTCCGACTGTATGAGCACTCCATTTCTCTGGAAGTACTCTATCACCCTCTTTCTCTCATCCATTTTAGCCGGCGTGGACACGCCCCCAAGTGAATATGCAGAACATGAGGCGATTTGCCCGCTACTTTCCTCGATCCCGTAACCCTCTGAGCACCAGCAGTCTCCGGGTGGGCTGCTCCCTTCCGGGCCTGACCCTTTGTCCGGGGTTAAGATGGGCTATTGGCTCTCCAGCCAATAGTATCCATCACCTTTGGTCCCAGAGGACGAGATTTCATTGTCCAATAGCGGATCGCCGCATATCCTGCACATTGCCTTGAAGGCTTCGACCCCGACAGAAGGCGATTTTCGGTTACAGGAGACGCCTAACCTCCCGGTCTAGTCCACAGCCTTTAGCCAAGAATCATAATATCCGCCTGCTTTAATAATATTACCATGGCTGGCGAAGTATTCTGAACTCATTCGTAAAAAATCGGTAGAACATCCAGGCAAGAGAACCTGTCACAAAAGCGATATCGCGTCCCATATGCCACAGAAATGTTATCTCGTCATTGCTTCCATGGTAATAACCTGCCATATAAGCATCTTTGGCAAGAAATACGATGGAGATTATCATCACTGCTATAACCACTATATCCACATAAAAAAGCCATCTTCTCCATTTTTTATGCTCTACTTCCATATTTCCTCCTCCTTATTTCCTTATTAAAGAAATGTTATTTGGTATAAAAGTTTGTGCATTTGATTCTACAGGCTTACCTCTCCCTGCATCGCTATGTAGGCGCTTCCCCCAACTTTTACTCTATCCCCAGATAAATCCACAAAAACAATTCCGTCTCTCCCTATCTCGTGCCCCTGCTCTGCCCTGTAAGATGTGCTTTCTATAAGCCCGTGCTTCCTTAGATATGCTCCAAGCGCTCCATTTGCTGTCCCCGTAACAGGGTCTTCGTTTACACCATAGAGGGGGGCAAAGCATCGCGCATGTATGAAGTTGTTTTCATCAATTGTTTCAAAGGTGAAAACAAACAGGGAGCCGACATTGCAGTCCATGCATACTTTCCTGACCTTTTCAAAATCAGGAGACATATGTTCCATGCTCTCAATGTGTTTAATAGGGATATTTAAAGAAAACAATCCTGTCGAAACCGCTTCTATGGGCAGGTCATCTATCTCCGACGGCTCTATTCCCAGTGCGTCTGCAATCCTTCCTCTTTCTATTTTTGCTTCCCTGAAAGCAGGTTTTGTTTGTTCCATGAACACCTTTCCTTCCAATATTTCTATATCCAGGATGCCTGCCAGGGTTTCCATAGACAGGTTATTTTTTCTCACAAATCCCATTTCCTCCATTGCATGGAATGTGGCTATGGTTGCATGTCCGCAAAGTTCAACTTCCTTCAATGGAGAGAAAAATCTGACTTTAAAATCTGCTTTTTCACTTCCCATAACAAATGCTGTTTCCGAGCATTTTAGTTCTGCTGCAATCCTCTGCATCGCCGTTTCATCAAATTCGTCGGCATCCAGAACAACACCTGCGGGATTTCCTTTAAATGGTCTGTCCGTAAAGGTGTTTACAATATGAAACGGCACACCCATTTTTCACCACCGTATATGTAAAGAACTCATGATTCTTTTTCATCCCTCAGTCTTTCATATGCCATATAAAAAGGAAGATTAATTATGGCGAACAAAGAAATTATGCCCAGAAGATGAAAATACGGGAATGTGAAAATCGTATCCTGGGAGTATTGTATGCTTACAAGAGATGCAATAAACGCAATCAGGTTAAGAAGAAACCACAATATCAGGAAGCCCTTCATTTTTTCACCTGTATTTAATACTCAATTTGCTTATAAATATATTTGCATCCGTCCCATCTTTTGAGTTTGTATTATATAGTGTGATTTCATATATTATTGTGAGAAAAACACCCTGTGAAATAATAGTCTGGGATATCCTTCCCTGCATAAGGCGCGAACTTGCAAAGAATATGGCTGAGATGGGCTTGAATGAAACAAAAATTGCGGAAGCGATAGGCGTCACAGTTGCTGCAGTATCTCAATATCTCTCGAACAAGAGGGGGGCACAGACCTCTTTTGATGATGAAATTCAGAAAGAGATTAAAAAATCGGCACAGAAGGTCATTGACGGGGAAGATTCTGCTAAGGAGATATGCCGCATATGCACCCTGATAAAAACGAAAAAAGGGCTGGAAGTTCCCTGCGGGATATGAGGCAATTGCATTCAACTTTTTATCAGAGGATGTGGTGTATCAGCGCTTCAGGTATTTTCTCCAGAAGGTCTGATGCTGTCATTCCATAGCCTTTTTCATCAAAGGCAATATTCCCAGCCATGCCGTTTATAAATGCTCCCATTCTCGCAGCATTATATGCTGGCACTCCTTTTGAGAGAAGGGAAGCGACAATGCCTGAAAGCACGTCTCCTGTGCCGCCCACTGTCATCCCCTCATTGTGGATGTGGTTGAGTTTTATGCTTTTTCCATTGCTTATTATGTCGACATTGCCCTTAAGCAATATTGTGCATCTGCGTTTGCGGGCTTCTTCCATCACGATTCTTTTTCTATCTTCAAGTTCTGGTGGTAGGGTTATGTCTGTTAACTCCCTGAATTCGCCTGCATGAGGAGTTATCACAACATTGCCATTGCATTTTCTCTCACCAAACACCTGTATTGCATCTGCATCTACAACAATGCTTTTGCCAAGTGATAAGCACTCGTCTATTATTGCGGTAGCAGCTTTCTTTGTTTCCTCCATGTTTCCTAGTCCAGGCCCTATGGCAACTGCATCAACCCTGCTGAGAAAATCTTTTATTGTTGGCACATGCCTTTCATTTAAAAAATCTCCTTCGAGAGGCATTGCTATGATATCTGGCGAGAATGATGCGATAGTCCTCCATGCCCTTTCCGGAGTAAAAACAAATGAGAGGTCAGCTCCTGTCCTCAGGGCAGCCATGGCAGCAAGCGCAGGTGCCCCTGTGTAGGGTCCCCCTCCTATGGTCAGCACAATGCCGTTCTCCCCTTTATGGGAGTTTTTCTCGGGAAGGGGATAGTAAACCATATCTCCCGGGCCCACATATTCTGATGCTTCTTCAGGAATGCCTATGTCTGCGACAAATATTTTTCCGCTGTTTTCCTCGTTCATTCCATCCTTTACAGCATGAAAAGTTACTGTTGCATCAGGTTTTATTGCCGATTTACTTCCAATTCCTGTTGGTATATCCACAGAAATAACCTTTGCATCGCTTCTGTTAACTTCCTCTGAGATGCTGCTGTAGGGCTCTCTCAGTTCGCCTGATATTCCTATTCCCAGCATTGCGTCTATGATGAGTTCACCATCTCTGATACAATCCATTCCTTTTCTGTACCTGTGAACCGTAATGCCTTCTCTTTTCGCTCTTCTGAAATTTTTTCTTGCAAGTGCGGACTTTGGCTCTTTTGCCATTATTACTTCAACATCGCGCTTCTTCGAAAGATAACGGGCTGCCACGAAACCATCCCCCCCATTGTTTCCGCTCCCGCAAAGGACAATGCACTTTTTGAAATCAAACTCTCTGAGGGCAATTTCAGCAACTGCCTTCCCGGCGTTTTCCATGAGGGATTCAGGAGGCATGCCGTATATGGTAGAGTTGATATCAAGAACCTTTACCTCCATTGCTTCCATACCAAAAAGTTAAACATCCATAATATATAACATTTGCATATGATGCCGAATGTGGACCCCCGCCAGCTTAAAAAGATGATGCAGAGAATGGGCATGTCTGTTGAGGAAATAGAGAATGTTGAAGAAGTTGTAATAAAAACCCCTGATAGAGAATACATATTCAGGGATGCTGAAGTTACGGTTATGAACGTCAAAGGGCAGAAGACATATCAGATTTCAGGAAAACCCGAGATAGTCGAAAAGGCAAGTGAGGAAGATGCAAAGCTCGTGGCAGAGAAAACAGGAAAGAGCATCGAAGAAGCAAAAAAAGCCCTCGAGGAGGCAAACGGAGACATAGCCCAGGCAATAATCAACCTTTCTTCATAAACATCACGACTGCATCCTCTCCATCTCCATAATATGCAGGAAGTATGCCTTTCCGCTCAAAACCAACAGATTGATAAAATTTTAATGCTTCTGTGTTGCTTCTTCTTACCTGCAATTCTATAATGCCTGCATCCATGATTCTCACAAGTTCCTCTATCAATTTCTTTCCATGCCCTTTCCCTCTATACTCCGGATGGACTGCCAGCGAAATTATTATTCCCTTGCTTCCCATTTTTACCCCTATTATGTATCCTGTGATTTTTCCTTCCTCCTCATGAACAAGGAATCTCGCTCTCAGATATTTCTTGAAAACGAATGCAGGGTAAGGGCGGCTGAACGACAGATTCTCTATTTCAGCAACCTGTGGTATGTCTTCTTCTGTGCATCGACGTATCATCAATATGAAAATACTGTGCCTTTTAAAAATTAATCACTCACCAGTTCATTCTTCGCCTTCTCCGCATCTTCCAGGATTTTCTGTTTGTTGAAGTAATGGAATTCCCTTTCTAGCATCAGCGGTTTGCCATCAATTATCGTCGAAGACACATTGAAGCCTGAAGCGGCGTAAACAACATGGGAAATCGGATTATGCATCGGTGCGAGATTCGGCATATTCGTATCAAGGCATATCAAATCCGCCTTTTTACCCTCTTCTATGCTTCCTGCATTTATGCCGAGATATGATGCTGCATTGACCGTAGCCATATCCAGTGTTTGCTGTGCTGTCACGATCTGGGCATCCCACCTGTGGTGTTTGTGAATCAGCGCTGCAAACTTCATTGTTTCGAACATATCAAGTTTGTTGTTGCTTGCTGCCCCGTCTGTTCCGAGTGTTACGCATGCTCCTGCATCAAATAATTCGGGTAGCGGAGTGAAGCCGCCTGTCGCAAGTTTCATGTTGCTTACAGGATTGTGGGAGACACATGCTCCTGCGCGTGCAATCTGGCGCACCTCTTCCTTTGTTATCCACCCGCAGTGAGCAAGCACAGTCTTTTCAGTAAGCATGCCGTTCTTTTCCAGTTGCTCTACAGGTCTGACTCCGTATCGTTCGACAACGTCATACACCTCCTTTCTCGTCTCCGAGCAATGCGTGTGAAGCATCATATCATATTTCTCTGCAAGTTCTGCAGATTTTTGAAGCGTTTCAGGGGAGCATGAATATGTTGAATGCGGCGCAACAACAGGAGTTACGAGCCCGTCATCTTTCCATCTTCTGATGAATTTCTCGCATTCGGGCAATAGCATCTCTTTTTTCATCTCAGGCGTATCGAAGTCAATGATGGAAAAGCCGGCAAAGCATCTCATTCCCATTTCTTTGCATGTACTGGCTATTGTGTCTTCAAAAAAATACATGTCGCTGCATGTTGTTGTTCCTGTCGAAATCATCTCCAGCAGAGCAAGGCGTGTGCCTGCCTCTACCATTCTCTTATCAAGTTTCTTTTCTATGGGCCATATTCTCGTTGTCAGCCATTCCTCAAGGGTCAGGTCATCTCCATAGCCCCGCATCAATGTCATGGGCAGATGCGTGTGGGTATTTATCAATCCGGGCATCACGAGTTTTCCCCGTATGGTGTATTCTGCTTCAATTTTTATCCTGTCTGAAATCTCAACTATTGCATCATCCTCTATGTAAATATCTCCCTTCCTCACTTCCCTTTCATTATCCTGGGTGAGGATGATTGCATCTTTTATGAGTATGCTCATTTTACTCCAGTATTTCGAGATGGTATGCTTTTATGAAGGGCCTTTCATCGCCCACCATTTCTCCTTCAACCTCTATCTTTCTCCCCTCAAGTTCCATTTTTTCATCTATGAGAATGCCTATAACGCCTCCCTCATAGGAAAGGCGGATAAGGTAGTGTTCTCTGTAAGGCACAACCGCTTTCGCAATACCTCTCACAGTAACGGTTCCCTTTCTACGGCTTTTTTCTGCTGTTGTTTCTTCTCCCTCTTCTTCCTCCCAGAATTTCCTGAACAGCTCCCGCAGGTTTCTGAGGATGCGCTCATCGACTGTGCGGAAGGCAAGTTGCCCCTCCCTTATCTCCCCTGAAAAAATAAGCGCTCTGTCGCTTCCGAGAATGAAATTGCCGTATGCATCGGGATTTACCTTTGCTCCTCTCGAGAAAGCAGTCTCTACTTTAACAACAACCTTTGCATTTCTGGGCGCATCCATTTTCAGTTTCTCGGCAACTATAAGCGGGTTGCTTATCTCTGAGATGCTCCACCTCTTTGCAATCTTGCATGTTTCCACCACATCCTCCTTTTTCCAGCTCAATTCTATGGCTATCGAAACCGCTATAATTCCCACCACAAATCCTACAATGAGGGATATTACATCCACAATATCACCAAACTATAATAGGTGGAGGTGGATGAGTATATAGATTTGATGACTAAACTCACGTTTATTGGGACAGGAGGCGGCAGATTTGCCACAATTCTCCAGAAAAGGGCGACAGGCGGCATATATGTTGCAGATAGGGGCATACTCATACACATAGACCCCGGACCGGGCGCTCTTGTAAAAATGTATGATTTAGGGCTCGATCCGACGCAGACAGATGCATTGCTTGTTTCGCACTGCCATCCTGACCACTATAATGATGCTGAAATTTTAATGGAGGCTATGACCATGGGCGGCAAATACAGGAGGGGTGTTGTTATAGGAAGCGAGAGTGTTCTGAAGGGAAAAGGAGAATATCGCCCTCTCTCAAATTATCATCAGTCGCTCGTGAGGGAAGTTAAGGTTGCAAAACCGGGGGATGAATTCACATTGAAGGAATGGTATAAAGTGGAGATATTGCCTGCCAAACATTCAGACCCGACAACAGTTGGCTTCAAATTGCACATGAACAACGGCATTATTTCTTACACAAGCGACACGGAATTTTTTGACGGGCTTGTGGATGCTCATAAAGGGGCAAGAATACTGGTAGTTTGCATGACACGCCCGCTCGAAGGAAAAATACCATTCCATATGTCTGCCGAGGACGCAGCGGAACTCATAGACGGCGTAAAACCTGAGTTTGCAATACTCACACACCTTGGAATGAAAGTCATACCACGCGCAACTGAAGAGGCGACGTGGATATCCGAGAAAACAGGCATATCAACTGTGGCGGCAAGAGACGGCATGAGAATCTATGCAGGGGATAAAATAGAAGTAAAAAGAAGGTAACTCATCGTTAAAAGGGCAAACTCTAGGATGAAGGGATAAAGTGGTATTTGTTGCCTTGTAATCCCACAATTCCCGATGGTTTTTTCTTACCTATATCTTCTCCAGTATCATCTCCGCGACCTTTTTACCGGAAAGAAGCATTCCTCCAAATATGGGTCCCATGCGGGGCGCCCCCATCACTGCATTGGAAGCCATACCTGCCGTGTAAAGCCCGGGATATACCTCTCCCGTATTTTCAACCGTCTTTCTCTCTCCCTCATCTGCCCACATGAACTTCTCCCCCTCTATTTTGCCCGATAGTGTTTTCAAACCCGTCTTTTTCTCAACTATTCGGCAGATCTCCGAAGGATGCCCTGTCGCATCTATAACTGCCTCTGCTTCAAGTGAGAGGGGATCAACATGCATGCCAGCCGCAAGCACGCCCGTCCAGTTTATCACAATACCGCATATTCTCCCTTCCTTCGCCATCACATCCTCTACTGTCACAGCATTGAACATCATCGCTCCTGCATCTATTGCCCCTGCAATCAGTTTTGAAGTCGCCTCTATTGAATCTGCAACGAAATAACCCTCCCTCCTTTTACATTTCACCCCGACTTCTTCCAGAATTTTTTTCCCGTCCTCCTGAACAACAATTACCGGAAAAGTCATCCCGCCGCCCCACATCCCGCCGCCCGGCGAAACCTTTCTTTCAAATATACACACCTTTTTTCCAGCCTCTGCGAGATAGCGCGCAGCAGTCAATCCTGATGGTCCTGCGCCTACAATTGCAACGTCCATGGTCGTCGCTCCCATGAACTTTTCGCTGAACTCCTCAAATATGCATTTTGTTATGTCAATATCTTTTATTTTCATTTCGTAAATGCATCAAAATTGGATATATATTACTTCTCCCCTTTGCCTTTTGTGAGTAGTGAGGGGAGATGTATCATGTACGAGCCATCCTTCTGTATTATTATGGACTCGTCCTCCATAAGTCGTTTGAGATTTATACTGTACTCTCCCAACTCCTTAACAGATATGCTTTCCACCTCGTTCCGCTGTTTTGACAGACTCTCTGCAACTTCTTCCTTCTTCTTCTCTATTTCTCTGAGCAATTCTTTGACATTCTTCGGCTCGATATGCAGCCACTCCTCTTTTTCCTCTTTTGCACGTTCTTTCACAATCTCCTCTATCGCTTCGAGGTCGATTTCGCTTTCCTCCAGGAGTTTTTTGCGCTCCTCCTCGCTGAGCGGTTTTTTGGTGTAGAAGAATTTTTTCCCGCCGCACACAGGGCATCCTTTCAGAATATCTGCAGAGCCATCTTCGAAAATCTTTCCGCATTTCAGGCATTGATGAGGCATTTTATCTACCGAAAATAACCGTCTTTATGACATCATTGTCTCTGTGCACCGTTTTCAGTTTGTCTGCAGGACCTATCACGGTCATGCGAGGGGGACGGATTTTGCCAAGGGCTTTCTGGAGCCAGCTCAATTTGCCTTCCTCCCTGTACCCCTCTATCTCTATCCCGATAAACTTCCCGGGATTTATCTCCTCCATGGTTTTCTCTATCAGTTTTGATTGTTCTTCAGGTGTAAGCCCTCTTTCAAGAACAAGCACTTCCCCCTGTTTCACCTCTTTCAATATAAAATCTATTTTTTCGTCTGTGCTCATGCTTTCCAGTTTCTGGTGAGAGATCAAATTAACCTTTATTCCAGCCATATTATTTCCTCCTCGCCTTTCCAAACAACTTAACCATTACCTCATACAGCATTTCTATGTTGTAGCCTGTCAGCGCAGAGATGGGCACCACGTCATGCTGGGGGAATGCCGATTTTATGGTGGCAGGCGTTGAGCCGTCCAGGTCAATCTTATTTGCTGCAATCAGCACAGGCAGGTCCCTTGCTTCCAGATTCCCTATTATGGTCACGTTTACCTGGGTGAAAGGATTTTTCGTGCTGTCCATCAGGAGGATAACGCCATCCACATTATCAAGCCATCTTATTGCCTCTATGACCCCCTCTGTTGCCTCCTTCGCCCTCCTTCTTGAATCCTCCTCGTTCAAACCGTGTTCCATAAACTCGTGGAAATCCACTTTCGTTGCTATTCCCGGTGTATCTATTATATCTATGGTGAGGGAAGAATTTCCATTTTTTATTACCACGTTATCTTTCTTCTGCGCTCTTCTTGTCTCATGAGGAATTTCAGAAACAGAGCCGACGACATCGCCACTCCAGTCTCTTGCTATCCTGTTAGCAAGCGTGGTTTTGCCTGCATTTGGCGGACCATATATCCCTATTCTTACATGCTTCTTCCCAAAAATGGATTGAAGCGCAGCTTTGAGTTTTCCGAGCAGTCCCATCCTTATCTCCTCATATACATGGAATTGCATTTATTTAAATTTTGTTAAAAAGAACCCTGGAACCCCTTTCTTTTCAAAAAAGAAAGTGGTTTCATCCCCAAAGAAAACACCTGATTAAGTTACTGAGAAATTCTTTTTAGTTTCTTTACGGTGAAGCGCCTTCTTTTCCCGAGGCTTTTCTTTTTAAGAAAAGGCTCCAAGAAAGCGATATGTTTAAAAAACATGGTATGCTACTGTTTTGAGGTGATACGATAGGAAATATATTTCCGCCCTGCCCAAAGTGCGGCGAAGGATGGCTGGTTCCATTCTCATTCAAAAACGATGTTTTTGAGAAATGGAAATGCACCAAGTGTGGGTACACTCTTGAGAAGAGATAGATAAACAAACGCCTAAATTTTTATACCCTCCGCCAATTCTAAAAGCAGGCCGGGGTGGCTCAGCCTGGTTGGAGCGCCTGACTCATAAGCACAGCTCAAGGGTTCGCTGGGAAATCAGGAGGTCGCGGGTTCGAACCCCGCCCCCGGCACTATAGGAATCACAAAATTATTAAATACAGCCCTAAATATTCTGATTGCAGCCGCCTTGGCTTAGAGGCATAGCGATTCCTTGGTAAGGAATAGGTCCCGGGTTCGATTCCCGGAGGCGGCTTTAGGCGGCTTTAGATATTATTTCACTAAAAGTGTTGGGCTTTCATCTCAGATTGAACAGGTAGGCATCCATCTGGGCATATGCAGTGGCACCGCTGACTGAAACTTCAGCCACAATTTTATGTTTTCCTGTTGAGGGTGCATCAAAATCCCATATATATGGTGGTGCACTGTCAGAATACATGTTTCTTCCATCGAGATAGAAATTCACAGTTGCATTCTCATTGGTGGATATCTCAAAGGGCATTTCTCCTATTATCGTGTTCCCCCATGGTGCAGGCATTATGTATCTTCCATTTACATACAGGGCAGGGTGCCATACATTTGGCTTTACCATAAATATTTCTGCATCATTTATCGGCGGAAGTTCATCATCGGGAACGCCTGCAGCCCATGCAACGGCACGCCTAAGCATCCACCAGTTATAAGACCAGTCAACTTCCTCTCCATCAACCCATCTGTAAAGATAATCCTCTCTGAACAGTGTGTATTTTGACCGCCCCAAAAATTCCTCAACATGCCCTCCTAGTACTGTCCTTTCCTCGGGGTGGGGACCAAACAAGGCAACTCTTCCCTTCCCGTAGGTTGTTGCAATTGCCGCATATTCTCCCTTTAAATCTGTTGTAACCGGTCCTTCTATCTGCCATTCTCCTCCAACCTTTTTCCAGAAATGAATCGGCGCCTTTTCGCTGATTTCCTCAGCATAAATGGCGATTGGCACAACTTCTCCGAGAAGCGGGTCTGTTTTATCTGCAAGGTACATTCCGGGCCCGCCTTCATATCTTATTATGCGCGGGTTATCCGGACTTACATTGAGTATGGGATGGTCAGTAATCTCGCATGCAATGGGCACACCCCCTTCAAGCCCTGAAGACTTGTAAAGGTATTGCCACTCCTGTTCCTGATCATCATTCACATATACGTTTGCAATGCCAAGAACACCTGCATCTATTATCCTGTCAATAACGCTTGAGGGATGCAGCATGCCCTGTGAAGCCTCGTTTGCGCCGCCGCAGATGCCCACATAGCCGCCGCCGTCTGCAACAAACTCCCTCACATTATTTTTCCATCTGACGTCTATTCCGTGGATATATTGACGTGCGCTTGCTCCTATAACAAATACGTCATAGTTCTCTGTATTCAGTGCATTTGCCCCTCTTCCTTTTGCCCCCTTCATGTTTATCTCCGAGACGTTGAACTGATAGCGTATGCCGTCTATCGTCCATCCGTATTGCAGGGCATATTCGAGAACCTTTATTGCAGGAACTATGGATGGATAAACTGCAACGTTTATGTAAACCGTGTTCTGTGTCCTGCTTTCAGAGGATTGAAATGATGGCGCTAAAAGGATTGATATGATGACTGCAAAAGACAGGAACCGTGCAACCTGCTGCATTCTTCTCATGAATCGTTCAATGACATCATATATAAATAGGTAACGGGGACTGAGGCTGTGGAACAAACCAAAAACAAATTATATGTGATTTACATACCCACTCTATGAAAATCGCAAATCCGGCACCACTGGGACTGATGGGTTTTGGAATGACGACCGTGTTGTTGAACATACACAACACAAACCCCGATAAATTCCCTCTCGGCTCAATGATTCTTGCAATGGGGATATTTTATGGGGGCATGGCACAGATTTTTGCAGGCGTAATGGAATATAGAAACGGGAACACTTTTGGAACAACCGCCTTTACTTCATATGGTCTGTTCTGGCTATCACTTGTTGCGCTTCTCATACTCCCGGATATTGTCGGAGTTGAAAAACCTGTTCCCGCATTCATGGGATGGTATTTCTTCATGTGGGGTTTCTTCACCATGATGATGTTTGTGGGAACGTTGAAAGCAAATACTGGTTTGCAGGTAATATTCTTCACGCTTTTCGTGCTTTTCTATCTGCTGGCAATGAAGGAATGGGGCTGGGTAAGCGGAGGATGGATAGGCATTGAGGGTATTTTATGCGGTCTGAGCGCAGTATACGTCGCAATGGCGGAAGTAATCAATGAATCGCTCGGGAAGGTCATTCTCCCCCTGGGAAAGCCGCTTGTGAAATAAAAACCCTGCAATTACATATGCCTTAGAAGCCTTTCCTTGAGAGCATCCTTGGCAATAACCCCGATGACCATATCAACAGTCTCCCCTCCTTTGAATATCATAAGTGTGGGTATGCTCATTATGCCGAACATACTTGCTATCTCCTGATTTTCATCGACGTTGACCTTTGCGAATCTCACATCGGGCATTTCCTTCTCAAGTTCCTCTATTATCGGCGCTATCAGAAGACATGGGGAGCACCAGGGAGCCCAGAAATCAACAAGAACAATATCATTTCTGCTTACAAAATCACGGAAATTATTTGTTGTTAACTCTATTGCCATTCATTCACCAAAAGTGGATACATACAACATATATATTACCTGTGCTGAAAACAATTTATACTCTCTCTTATTTCCAGCCACATGAAAATGAAACCCCGCTGTGTCCCATGCCTTCTGAACCGTGTTATTTTTGAGATGGAACTTGTGGGTGCTTCATCAAAAAGGCAGGAAGAAATCATAAAAAAATGTGCAGATATCCTTATTAAAAACTACACAAGCGAAAAAAGTTCGGCACAGATTGCAACAATTGTGCATAAAACTGCCTATAACATGCTGGGCAATGATGACCCTTACAGGGAACTTAAAGAGAAAAGCAATAAGGTAGCAAAAAATATTTTGCCCAAGGCGGAGCAGTATGTGGAGAGAAGCACTGATAGGTTGGAAGGGGCAGTGATGTGCTCCATAATCGGCAATTCAATTGATTTTGGAATTGCGGGCAGCATTTCATCTCCGGATAAACTTGAAAAGGAGTTTGACAGCGAGATGGAGAGAGGTCTGCAGCATAATGACCTTGAGAAAATGAAGAAATATCTTAAAGGAGATGTGCTGTACTTTACGGACAATTGCGGGGAAATCGTATTTGACAGACTCGTATGCAGGGAGTTGAAAAAATACGGCGTGCATCTCACCCTTGTGGTAAAAGGCGCTCCTGTACTCACAGATGCAACATATGAAGATGCTATCTCTCTGAACTTCTCGGATGTTGTTGACGAGATAGTGACAACCGAAAAATTTGCAGTGGGTATTGATTTTGACAGAATATCAGAGAAATTGAAAAATAAAATCAGGAATGCATCTCTCATAATATGCAAGGGCATGGCAAATTATGAAGCGTTTTCAGAAACCCGGTATAAACCCATAGTATATTTTCTGAAAGTCAAATGCAAAAGCATTGCGGAGGATATGGAAATGCCCCTCGGGGCAAATGTCGTTAAGTTGTACGAGTAATCACTCTCTCCATTCTCCTGTTTGCAGGTATTCATCTATTGCTTCTGCAGTTTCCATTATCTATAAGACAAAAGGTAGATTTTCTTCGATAGCAACCTTTCTTTTTCTTACACTATTCACCTTCAGTTCCATGTTGAAATCATTTATTATCGTACCATCCTTCTCCG
>VBQP01000035.1 GCA_008297795.1 Thermoplasmata archaeon
TCAAGGAATTTTGCAAAACCTATCCAGCAACTTCCAATGCCCATCGAATGTGCTGCAAGCATCATGTTCTGGGCAGCGCATGCACACGCCTCGTCGTAGAATATGCCATCCTCTGCCAGAATAAATACAATAGCAGGTGCCTCATGAAATATCATGTCTTTCTTTGAGGATCCAACTGCATGGAGGAATAGCAACGTTTCTCTATCATCAAGTTCCCTGTACCTTTTTTTCCATTTCCGCCTCTGCCCCAGCATCTTTCTTATCTGCTCCTTCGTCTCTTCTGACATTCGCTTTATCTCATCCCTGTTGGTAACAACGATGAACTTCCACGGCTGGCGGTTTTCGGGGGAGGGGGCATATCTTCCTGCTGCAATGATTTCCTCTATCTCCTCTCTCGGCAGGGGTTTGTCTTCATAATTTCTAATGCTCCTTCTCCCCTTTATGCATCTCAAAACCTCGTTTTCCATACATAAGAATAAACAACCATAATAAAAGTGTATCATTTCCAATACCTCTTTATATCAAAAAAAGTTTACTCATTTGTAAAATGTCGGAAATGGAAGAAATCAGGAGCGTATGTATGAGAATCGCAGAGGAAATAGAGAAGAGTGTCTCCGAAGAAAGGAAAAAAAATCCTGAATTACTGGCTCAAGAGGTGAAGATGGGCGCAGACGGCACACCGACCCAGCAGATAGACAAAATTGCAGAAGATGTGGCACTTGAAATATCAGGCAGGAAAATGAACATACTCTCCGAGGAAGCAGGTTTCATAGATTACGGGCAGGAATACACGATGGTCATAGACCCTGTCGACGGCACCAGAAATGCTGTTCACGGCATACCTTTTTACTGCACTTCAATCGCTGTCGGAAAAGAAAATCTGAACGGCGTTGAATACGCACTTGTACGGAATCTCCTCACAGGAGACACATACACTGCAGAGAAAGGGAAAGGTGCTTTCATGAACGGCAGGAAAATAAAAGTGGAGAAAAAATCTTATGAGCCCATTTTCTCGCTCGCCCTCGGAAAGTCAGGTAACAACAGGATGTTTAACCTTCTGAATATCAACAGATTGAATATACGCTCGCTCGGCGCCGCCGCCCTTGAGATGTGCCTTGTGGCGTCTGGCTCCATCCATGCATACATACAGGGGAATGATTATTTGCGGGTCACAGATTTTGCTGCCTCCACCCTCATAGTCAGGGAGGCGGGAGGGGAGGTATTTGATGTGAGAGGAAATCTGCTCAACACCCCTCTTGATTTGAAGGAAAGGAGCAGCGTAATCGCTGTTTCAAGCGAGGAATTCCTGGAGGGGATAATATGAAATGGGGGATTGTTTCAAAGCCCGACACCGGCTCTCTTTCTATTGCGAAGGGAATCTATGAACTTCTTGGAGACGCCATGCTCGAGAAGAAAATCGCCTCATATCTTTCACTGCCCGGGCATTCCATAAAGGAAATAGGCAAAAAAGCAGATAAAATTGTTGTCGTGGGAGGAGACGGCACCATACTCATGGTTCTCAGATATACTTCAAAGCCCCTCTTTACCGTAAACACAGGCTCTGTCGGGTTTCTTGCGGAGGTTGAACCGTCTTATGCTGTCGAAGGCATGAAAAAGGTTCTTGACGGCGAATATTTCATAGACGAGAGGGCGAGAGTAAAAACAGTCCTTAACGGCGAGAGGCTGCCGGATGCAACAAACGAAGTCACATTCCATGTTTCAAATGTGGGAAAAATGCTTTCCATTGAACTGGTTGTGGACGGGGTGCCAACCGAATATATTGATGGAGACGGAATATTGATATCCACTCCAACAGGCTCCACCAGTTATTCTCTGTCTGTCGGCGGTCCCATAGTTGACCCGTCGATAAGGGCATTTGTTATCGCTCCAATTGCCCCGTTCAGGCACATATCTTCTCCCCTCATAGTGCCGGATGACAAAAAACTGAATGTCAGGATAAGGGGAGAAAAGAATGCAAAAATAATCATAGACGGCATACGCGCAGGAGTGCTTTCAAAGGGCGATGATATAACCCTCTCTCTTTCAGAGAAAAAGTCATCGTTCATACGCCTTGAGGAAGATTTTTACAGGAGGGTATATGACATGCTTTCTTTCAGAGTGAAGAGGACAAAAAATGGGGAAAATAAAGGGGATTGAGAGAGAATGTCTTGAGCTCATAAAAGAGAGCGCAAAGTCCGTACACCCCAGAGAATTTGCAGGCATGCTTTCTGTTGGGGAGGATAAGAGCATAATATCGGAGGTGGTGCTCCTGCCCGGCACAATATCGGGCGATTCCCATGCCATTTTTAAGTTATACATGGCTCCGATAGACTATTCAATTGTTGGCACAGTCCATTCCCATCCTTCTCCATATCCAATACCGTCAGAAGCAGACCTCCATCTCTTTGAGGAGTATGGGAGGGTTCACATAATAATGGCAATGCCGTATGACGATAACTCCTGGAGGGCATATAACTTCAGAGGGGAAAGCATAGAGCTGGAAGTGGTAGATTGAAGAAGGAAGAGATAATAGAGGAATTGAAAAAAGCCCGTTCAAAGGATACGGTATTTTCTTCGGGAAGAATACTCGGCTCCATGTGCACCAGACCCCATCCATTGGCGGTGAAGGCATACAGAATGTTCATAGAGACAAATCTCGGAGACCCCGGACTTTTTCGAGGAACAAGAGAGTTGGAGGACAATGTCATAAAGATGACGGGCGAGATGCTTCACGCCCCTCCCTCTGCAGGCGGGAAAATGACTTCCGGAGGCACTGAGTCAAACCTCACAGCATTGTGGATATTCAGAAACATGACAAAAAAAAAGGAGGTCATAGTTCCCGAGTCTGCCCACTTTTCGTTCACAAAGGCATCATCCCTCATGGGGCTGAAAATAAAAGTTCTCCCGTCAAAAAATTATGTGGCAGATGCTGGAATGCTCAGAGAAGTCATAAGCAGGGACACTGCATGCGTGGTCGGGATAGCAGGAAGCACAAACCTGGGGCTCATTGACCCCATAGAGGAGATGGGAGAGATATGCGAGGAAAAGGGCGTGTTTTTGCATGTGGATGCAGCATTCGGAGGCTTTGTCATACCCTTTTTAAGAGAGATGGGCATGACCGAAAAAAAATTCGATTTTGAGGCAAATGGAGTGAGCAGCATTTCAATCGACCCCCACAAAATGGGAATGTCCGTGATTCCTTCCGGCATTCTCCTGCTGAGAGAAAGGAAATGGCTGGACGCAATATCTGTAGAATCGGCATGCACGCACACAAGGAAACAGATGTCGTTGCTGGGGACGCGCCCCGGGGCTGCCGCCGCTGCGTCCTATGCGGTCATGAAATACATGGGGAAGGAGGGTTACAGAAAGATTGTCGAGAAATGCATGGATACTACTCTGTATGCGGAAAGGAGGCTGAAGGAAGAAGGTTTTGAAATAGTCGCAGAGCCCGAAACAAATCTGATAGGGGTGAAGGTTGAAAATGCCGGAAAGGTTGCAAAAATGCTGTCCAGACTTGGATGGAAGGTTGGAGTGGACGAAGAAAACGGGTTCATAAGAATTGTCTTTATGCCGCACGTCAAAAAGAAATTAATAGGAGAATTTGTTAAAGACTTCAGGTCGGTGGTCTCATGAGTAAAATAGAGGAAAGTCTGGAAAATGCGCCAATAGTGAAAAAGGGGGATTACAATTATGTAATTCACCCAATAACAGATGGCATACCCTATATCGAGCCCTCCCTGCTCGAAGAAGTTATTGAGAGAATGGATATTCCGAAATGCGACAGGATTGTAACAATGGAGGCAATGGGAATCCCGATAGCAACGGCGCTCTCCCTAAAAACAGGGATGCCTTTCACAATAATAAGGAAAAGGAGTTACGGACTGGAGGGCGAGGTGTCTGTAAAGCAGGTAACGGGATATTCCTCATCAAACCTCTTCATAAACGGGATAAATAAAGGGGATGAAATCGTCATTGTTGATGATGTTCTGAGCACAGGAGGAACGCTTATTGCAGTTGTGTCTGCATTGAAAGAAATGGGAGTTAAAATAAAGGGCATATTCATAGCAGTTAACAAGGGAAATCTGGAAGAGATAGAAGAAAAAATAGGGATGCATATAAATACTGTAGTTGATATAGAAGTGAATGGAAAAGTCAGGGTCAAGCAACATTGATTTTGAGAAGTTAAGGGAAATAGCAGGAAACTGCAAAAGGGTTCTGCTTAAACTGCCTGACGGACTTTATTCCCTATCAACGGAGATTTCCGATTTTCTTTCCTCGATCGGAGTGGAGAGCATAATATCTGCAAACTCATGCTACGGGGCATGCGATTTCTGCGACGGGATTGAAGGAATGGAAGTGGACAGAATAATATATGTGGGAGAGGCTGAAATGCCCTACCTCAGAAAAAAGTATCCTGTGAGGACATCGTTCCTTGAAATAGAATCAAAATTTGATGCAGCAGGCACAGTGGAAAAGGCATTGCCCCTGCTTGAGGGAAAAAGGATAGGGGTTGTGAGCATAACCCCCTACATACATCAGATGGGCAAATGCATAAAAATTCTTGAAGGAAACAATTTCATACCAGTTGTCGGAAAAAAAAGCAGGAGGACATCATATGACGGGCAGATACTTGGCTGCGACCTGACGGCCGGTACCTCAATATCAGGAAAGGTTGACTCGTTTCTGTATGTGGGTGACGGGCTCTTTCATCCCCTGGGATTATCTCTTTCAACAAAAAAGCCGGTGGTTGTGGCAGACCCCTCACAGAACATGGCAATGAAGGATGAAATAAGGGAGATGAGGCAAAAATTTATGAAAATAAGATATGCCATGATATCAAATTCAATGGGCAAAAACAGGATGGGCATAATAATTGGGGAAAAACTCGGTCAGAAAAGGGTGGAACTTGCATATGAAATGAAGAAACTTGCCGAAGAAAAAGGCATGGAAGCATACATAATTTCATCCAATAACCTTTCTCCCGACAGAATTGATTACATGGCTCTTGATTTTTATGTATCCACCTCATGTCCCAGGATAGCAATAGATGATTACTCCAATTATAAAAAGCCCTTACTCACCCCTATAGAATTTGAAATTTTGACAGGGGAGAGAGAATGGGAAAACTACGAATTTGACCAGATTCTTTAGAGGTTTATGCAGAATATATCTTCCAGTTCGTCTTTACCAGAGTTACCAGCCATGTCATATGCAACAACACTCAAATCACATTTCCCTATGGATGGATTCCATTCATATTCATAGGTACTGCCGCCATTTCCGTATATTGTCTTCCTGGCTCCGCCTGCATTTATGTCTATATGGTCTATGTCTGAAAAATCATCTGTTGCACGTATTTCGACTGTTATCTTCCCGACCACAATTGTATTGTATGGGAGAGGAACAAATGATATCGGAATGGGAGGTATGATTTCCCTTCCGGCAATATTGAGGTAAAGGTAACCTTTCTCGGGTCTTTTTATTTCAACAGTGGGGGAAGTTTTGTCGACTGTGAAATTGTCCGATATTGCCCATCCCGTGTTGCCTGCGTCATCGGTAGCATTTATCCTTATCATATAGTCTCCGTTTTCCCAGTCGCCTATTCCGTATGTATATTTTCCCGTATTAGAAGCACCTTCCACCATGTTCTTCCACGTGCTGCCTGCATGGCTGTATGATATCCATATTGTGCCGTCAAGGTCTTTGTCAACATCGTCGCTTGCGTTCCAGAAAATAACAAGGTTCTGCCCCCCGCCAAGAACCTCGCCCCCTCTGGGCTGGTCTATTATTATTGTCGGGGGTGAGTTATCGAGGATAAACTGCCCGGAGATGTTGCTGCCGTTATTGCCTGCCTCGTCTGCTGCAACCACCTGAAGCATGTATGAACCATCATTAAATGAAAATGTATTCCATTCATATGTGCCTGTGTTGTTAAGTCCTGAAGCGATTTCCGTGCTTTCATTTCCTTCTATCAGATAAAGAGAAATACTGCCGTTCAAATTGTCGTCAACGTTATCAGATGCATTCCATTCAACTGTTACAATGCCCTTCACATAACCTCCCGAAGGGGAGTATATGTTCACTGAAGGGGCTGTCTTGTCTATCTTTACAGGGATGGAGTCTTCTGTCTCATATCCGGCATAATCTTTTGCATAGAACGAGAAAGTGTGATTTCCTTCTATTGTTATGAGGAAATAACCATTGTAATCCTTCCATGTGCCATCGTCTATCCTGTATTTTATGCTCTCAACGCCAGATGCATTGTCATCTGCAGAAAGTGTTACTTCCACATTTCCGTTATACCATCCGTGCTCGCCGCCGGGCGAAGCAGGCTGGAGGAAACATTCTATCGAAGGCGCGGATTTATCTATGTTTACTTCTGTGTGCTTCACCCCCTCTTTATTTCCTGCTGCGTCAACAGAGTAATAATACACCCTATGTGCTCCCTCGTCAGAGATGTTGAAAGTGCCGTTGTATTCTGTCCATACTCCCCGGTCTATTCTGTAGTATGTGCGAACCACTCCCGAATTGTTATCAGATGGAGTAATCATGACGCTCACATTTCCCGTGAACCATCCGTGCTCACCGTAAGTGCCGCTTAAATTGCATGAGGTGAAAGGCGGGAATAAGTCAATCATATTTATGAGAGGATACATATCTGCATTGCCCCCTCCAGAAATGTTGTATGGCAAATCAACTATTCCGTCACTATTGTTATCATATGCCCCCTCTGCAGGTTCATCAAAATCGCTCCAGTAATTTCCTTCCTGAATTGTTCCGTTGTACCACACATTACCGCATTCGTCATATGCACTGTGTGAATTTTCAATAAAATCGTTGTGATATATGATATTTGAATTCGGCATGCAGCCGCTCACGGCGGGAATGTATATGCCATATTCGTTGTTTAAAATTACGCAATCAACTATCGTCGAATTGCTGCATCCTCGTATTTCCATACCTTTATCATTTTCACTTATTGTGCAACCCTCCACTTTGAAATGCGGGGCATGCGCCAGTATAATACCATTTTGGGAGTTATTGATTATATCACAATTCAAAATCTCCATACCACCAGAGGAGGTGTTTATGCCCGCTTCCACATTATCAATTATTGAGCAATTCTCTATTGTGACAAAAGTAGAGGAGGGTGTATATATCCCAAGCGCGTTATGAGATACTGTACAGTTCAAAATGCGGGTATTATTTGAGAGCCAGCAGCCAATACCATTAACATTTTCCGTGATGGTGCAGTTGAATACCGTCACGTTATTAGAATATATGAATATCCCTGCATCAGGATATCCACTGTTTTTGATTACAAATCCTGAAATATTGACTCCATTTCCAGTTATGGAGACAACATCGTCTGCATCTCCTCCATCTATTATTGCACCTTCTCCAATAACATTTACTGATTTGTTGATATTCACATTTTCGTAATATATGCCGTATTCCACAACTATTGTGTCGCCGTCGCTTGCATTGTCCAATGCATCCTGGATTGCCGTATAATCTCCTGTGCCGTCGGCTGAAACATATATGGTCCCGCCCTGGGCAGCCGGCTCATCGGCAATCACAAACATGAAGGATAGAGCAGATACTAAAAATATAACAATGAGCCCTTGTGACATTCTTTTGCTATTCATTTTTCCACCGTTGCTATGTGATGGTAAAACAAATACTCTTTTAAAATGTTTGCTATCTGTGTGTTCCTGCCTGCAGGCAAAAGCATTATATATGTCTTCAATTTTGCTGAACGCATGAAGATACTTCTCATATACCCGAAGCTGGAGCACGGAGTCACGACCCAGAGAGACAGCA
>VBQP01000036.1 GCA_008297795.1 Thermoplasmata archaeon
GGTATATGGCGGGAGTTATTTCACGCCTCAGGGCAGAGACGATGCTGAAAAAATAAAATATTTCATTAAAAATGCGATAGAGCAATGGGGAATAAAGTATGTCATGCTTGTTGGCGGATTAACATCTCTGATATCGGGACAGGAATGGTACATACCTGTCGTATATGTTCACAATGAAGACACATCAGAACCCCAGTACATAAGCGACCTTTACTATGCAGACATTTACGATGCAGATGGAAATTTCAGCAGTTGGGATACAAATGGCAACGGGGTTTATGGAGAATGGCGTATGACAGGGAAAGACAAAATCGATGGCTATCCTGATGTGTATGTCGGCAGACTTGCGTGCAGAAACGTGAAGGAAGTGGAAACAGTTGTCAACAAAATCATAACATATGAAAGCACCCCTGCAGACCCCTCCTGGTTCAAACGGCTAGTACTGGCAGGAGGAGACACATTTAATGATATAAGCGGTCATAACTTCCTGGAAGGGGAGGTTGCAACACAGCAGACAGCAGATTATCTGAGCGACAAGGGATTTGAGCCCATAAAGTTGTGGTGGTCACTGGGGAACCTGAAGCAGCCAAATGTTGTTGATGAGATAAGCAAGGGTGCTGGATTTTTACATTTCTCAGGACATGGAAGCCCTGGAATGTGGATGGCAAAAGATTTTACCCAGGATCCGCACGGCAAATATATTCTTGGGCTGGATGTTTATCATATGCCCCTGCTTTCAAACGATGGAAAATATCCTGTGACCGTAATAGGCGGTTGTCACAACAGTATGTTCAATGCAACTTTAATGGGAAGCACGATAGGTTGCATAAAGTCTTTAACAGGAAGTTTGACATGGTACTGGATGCCAATACCTGAGAGTTTCGGATGGTGGATTGTCAAAGCACAGAACGGTGGGGCAATAGCAAGTTTCGGCTGCACAGGACTAGGGTACGGTACAATAGGCGACAGCAATGATGACGGTATTCCTGACTGCATACAGTACCTGCTCGGGTGGCTGGAAGTTCATTTCTTTGCGCAATATGGACAGGAGAACGTTGACATTCTGGGAGAGATGTGGGGAAATGCAATCACAGGTTATGTGAATCTTTTCCCGCCCATGGATGATAAGACAGACCTCAAGACCATAGAGGAATGGGCATTTCTTGGAGACCCATCACTCAAAATAGGAGGATACTCCTCCTGATCTTCCCTCTTTTTTATGCTTTTAATAACTTTTCTTCTTACTGCAATTTTTATTTCTTTGTCCGGAGTTATGATGCCAGGTCCGGTTCTCACTTCGGCAATCGTAGAGGGGTATTCTGACAGATATGCGGGAACGAAAATAGCGGTAGGTCACGCCTTTATAGAATTCCCAATAATGTTTGCAATATTTTTCGGGCTCGGGTATGTATTCACATATGCTTGGGTTAAAGCAGTCATAGGTATGGGGGGAGGAATACTGCTCATCTTCCTCGGATGGAAAATGATTGAATTAAGGAGGAAGGGGGGCGGGGAGAAGGCGGTGCTGCGCAATCCCTGGATTCTGGGAGCATTTGTGTCTGCGTCAAGCCCGTATTTCTTTTTATGGTGGGCAACAGTTGGTGCATCTCTCATAATAAAGGCAGTTGAAATCGGTTTTTTTGCGTTTATATTGTTCACAATAGTACACTGGATGTGCGACCTTTTGTGGTATTCCTTCGTATCTTTTACAACCTTCAAATCGAAAAAATTTTGGACGGTGAAAACAAGAGATATAGTGCTATCTATATCAGGAATAATAATGATTTCATTTGGTGTTTATTTCATAATCTCTGCGGCATACTTTATTTGAATCACTTATATGTGACAAAACAACCGTCGATCTCATCCCAGTCGGGTTTTTCCCAGTTTCCTCCTGCATCATAAGAAGTATAGAAATCCCCATTTTCATATGGGTTGCCACCGCTTGCAGCCCACCCTGTTCCCCACCCCTCATTTGAACTTCTGCAGATTATGTAATATGTATTTCCCGGGATTACATTCACAGCAGGGAATTCGAAAGATATCCACTTAACATTCCAGTCGGTCTCATCCATGTTTACCTCTTCTATTGCAAGATCATCTCCATCCAGTCTGTCCCTCAGAGAAACAATGAGATTTCTTCCTGTCTCCCATGCAACTGCTCCGAGTTCTATTTTTGATATGCTGTCAAGTGTGGGAACAAATGATTGGGCACACCATCTTGTATTGTTTATGTGGAAAATCCATTCCCGCTCAACCTGTCGCTGGTCAACTGTATGGTGATGCGTCATCGTTACACTCTGTGATTCTGACCATTCGCCTTCTGCGCCTCTTTCGTCTTCCGCCATCACAGATATATCATATGTTCCTTCCACACTCCATGAGTGAGATATGTTTACAACCTCTCCAGAAGGATAAAAATCTGTCCATTCTTCATTTCCATCTCCCCAGTCTACCAGATACTTTATTCTATCCCCTTCCGGGTCATATGATGAGATTTTATAGGTATATGTGGTGTTGGTCTTTCCTATTAACTCACCTTCAGGTTTCCCGGGCTGAGAAGGCGGCAACTCTTTTTCTGTTATTGGGAGTTCTCCAGGATAATCATCAAAAATCTGGGGGTGCATTCCTGTCTCTCTTTCTATTCTGGGCTTTGCATAGTAAAAGGCTTCCTCGAGAGAGCATATGCCATCGCCATTGGAATCGCTGTATCCCTGCAAACCTTCAATCAGATAATCTGTGAAATATGAGCCATAGGATGTTTCGCTTTCAGGCACTGAGGTGACAATAACCCTGTTTCTTCCCTGCAGTTCTCCGGCAAATCCTTCTACCCAATCTTCTGCAGTTTCTCTGGAATATGACCAGTTGTCATTGAAACCCCCGCTGTGGCAACTGTCAACAATGAGCCCTATGCCTTTTGACTCGAGACGATTCAGTAAGAAATTGATTTCATCATCTGTCAGAATTGCAAATGGATTTGCAAGAGGCTCCCAGCTCCATGGACTTTGGAATGGCAGGAAACCCCTGTAGGTTGCCAGTGCTTCATCCATGCCATCTGATTCATCGAATGGTGGCAGGTCAAAAATAATTGGGAAGCCATGGGTTGTGAGATATACGAGGCATATATCGTCTTCGTCTTCCATTTCGTCAAGCCACCTGAAACCTTCTATTATATTTGGCACAGTGGCATTTTCTTCTGTTATTACTTTTATGTGGCTTTCATCCCAGTTGGAGGATACGGGCAGCATTTTCCTAAGTTTTTCCGATTCCACAAGCATGCTCGGTCTGTCCATATCAGGATTGTTTGCGTATACTCCAACAGCCACGATAAGAGCCCAGTATTCTGTTCCATTTTCACAGACATTGCTCTCGAATGCGTTGTCTTTTAAGTCCAAAACTCCAGAATTCATATTATTATCTGTATCAACCATTGAGGTATAGGATGGCATAGCCAGAAAAAGAGAAATGAAAATAGCGACAATACATATCTTTCTCATTTGCTCACCAGACGAAAAACCGAATCTGTTATTTAACAGTTGTCTGCGCAGAACCGTCAATTTTAATAAATCCTTGACAATTCAAGACAGATGAAAGCCAGGAAAAGCGAGGACTTTGACGAATGGTATAACGAAGTTGTTGAAGAAGCGGAATTGTGTGATAAGAGATATCCTGTGAAGGGGATGAACATATGGAAGCCTTATGGCTGGGATATACAGCAGAACATAGATTCAATAATAAGAGATGAGATGAAAAAAACAGGGCATAAGGAAGTTTATTTTCCCCTCCTTGTTCCCGAAAGTTTGTTCAAGAAGGAGGCAGACCATATCAAAGGTTTCGGCTCCGAGGTTTTCTGGGTTACCCACGCAGGCGATAGGGAACTCGAGGAGCGACTGCTTCTCAGGCCCACTTCAGAAACTGCATTGTACCACATTTTTGCCCTATGGGTTCGCTCCCATGCAGACCTGCCTCTCAAAACATTTCAGATAGTGAACACCTTCCGATACGAAACAAAAATGACAAAGGCATTTATCAGGGTAAGGGAAATACACTTTTTTGAAGCCCATACCTGTCACACTGATTTTGATGATGCAGAAAAGCAGGTAGCAGAGGATGTGGAAATAGCCGGCAGATTTTTTGACAGACTTTCAATGCCATACATAATAAGCAAAAGGCCCGACTGGGATAAATTTGCAGGAGCATACTATTCTCTTGGAATAGATGTGCTGATGCCCTCGAAGAAAGTTTTGCAGGTTGCTTCAATACACCAGTACAGGGACAATTTTTCCATTCCTTTTGAGATAAAATATGAAGATGAGGACGGCGAGCACAGATACTGCCACCAGACCACTTATGGTATGTCGGAGAGGGTGCTTGGCGCAATTGTGGGGATGTACGGGGATGAGAGGGGCATAGCACTTCCCTCGTTCATAGCGCCTATCCAGGTTGTTATAATACCTATAGTTTTCAAGGGGAAGGAGGAAATTGTGGAAAAGGAATGTGAGGCAGTGAGGGCAGAACTCGAAAAAATGAACGTGAGAACCCACACTGATAAAAGAGACAAGACACCTGGCAATAAATTCTATGACTGGGAGCTGAAAGGTGTGCCCCTGAGAATAGAGATAGGTCCCCGTGATATTGAAAAAGGCATGGTCACTCTTGCAACGAGGGATGGCATTAAGAAGGAGATATCGAGAGACAACCTTAAGGAAATAAAACAGGAAATGGAATCTTTCGATTCTCGACTTTTTGAAAAAGCAGAAAAATTCCTCAGGGAGAACCTACATACCTTGGATCATCTGGAGAAAAAGGAAGGGATTATAGAAGTGCCATGGTGTGGGAAGGAAGAATGCGGGCTGCAGATGGAGGAGGAAACAGAAATGACCGCTCTTGGAATTCCGTTTCCAGAAAAATCATGCAGTGGAAAATGTGCTGTGTGCGGCAATGATGCGAAGCACTACCTGCGCCTTGCTAGGAGTTATTGATTTCCTTCTTCAATTTTTTTATTGTCCCGGAGGTTTTCAGAGTTCTTATCTGGAATTTTTTATCCGCCTTTATCGAATTCAAAAGGGATATGACTTTCTCTTTCTTTGTATGTTTGCACCTCACTATACCGTAATTTTTTTCATAAACAGTAAGCCACGGTATATCCTCATCGCTGTATTTCTCTCTGTAAGCATTATTTATGGAATGTATTATCTCCCTCCTCGACGCTTCGCCACTTACAGAAAATAGTATGTATCTCTGCCTCCCTGTTTTTTCCTTTATCATCCTCAGAGTTCCCCGAACTCTTCCTGGAGGTCTATTACCAATTCTCTGAGCATGTCTTCGAAAAGTGTATTTCTGTATTCTCTTGTTCCTGCCTGGGTGTGAGCCCTAGCTATGAACTCGCTCCCCTCTTTCACTATTTCTATTCGGCACAACTCTTCTTCTACCGTAACCATATTCTCACTGGTATATCAATTGTATATTTATTATTTTTGCATGCTGCCAGCCTGAAGATACTTCTCCACAATTTCAATGGCGCACAGTTTCCCGCACATAGAGCATGCCTTCGGATCTTCTGTAGGCTTCCTTCTTTTTCTGTATTCCTTTGCTTTTTCGGGGTCTATGCACGACTGAAACATTTTCTTCCAGTCAAGTTCATGCCTCGCTCTCGAGAATTCTGTATCGATGTCATAATCTATTCCCTTCGCTATGTCTGCTGCATGTGCCGCTATCCTTGATGCTATCACTCCCTCCCTTACATCGTTCACGTCAGGAAGGGACAGATGTTCTGCAGGTGTAACATAGCAGAGAAAATCAGCCCCGTAATAGCCTGCTATAGCCCCCCCTATGCCCCCCACGATGTGGTCATATCCCGGGGCTATGTCTGTGACAAGTGGACCAAGAACGAAGTAGGGCGCTTCTCTTGTCACCCTTTTCATGACCTTTATGTTCGGCTCTATATCGGACATTGGCATATGTCCCGGACCTTCGACCATGGTCTGTACTCCTGCTTCTCTTGCCCTTTCGACCAGTTCTCCTATGATAAGCAACTCCTGGAATTTTGCCCTGTCATTTGAATCATAGAGTCCTCCGGAGCGCATTCCGTCTCCAAGGCTTAAGGTCAGGTCATATTCTCCTGCTATTTCGAGAAGATAGTCAAATTCTTTGTACAGTGGATTCTCCTCGCCATTATGCAGAATCCATGCCATGTGGAAAGCCCCACCTCTTGAAACCATTGGGATAAGGCGATGCTGCCTTCTCAGACGTTCAACACTCTCCTTTGTAACGCCCACATGTGCAACAGCAAAATCCACGCCCTGTTTCGCCTGATTCCTGAATGAGTTGAATATGTCATCAGAAGTCATGTCCACTATTGCCCCCCTTTTCTCTATTGCGTCCAGTCCAGCCTGATATATGGGGACTGTGCCAAATGGTACATCAACTATGCTGAGCAGCTCTTTTCTTATCTCGTCAAGGTCTCCGCCTGTAGATAAATCCATTATTGCGTGGGAGCCAGCTTCTATGGCAACTCTTGCTTTTTCTTTCTCTTCCTCTATGTCGCAGTATTCTCTGGAAGTGCCTATGTTGGCATTTACCTTGACCCTCAAGCCCTTTCCTATCCCAAGTGATTTCGGAGAATGAATTGGATTGTGTGGTATTACTATCTTGCCCTCTGCAACCCGTCTTCTCACTATCTCGGTATCAATTCCTTCTGCCCTTGCAACCTCCTTTATCTCTTCAGTAGCAATGCCTTTCTGGGCATCCTGCATTATGGTCATGGTTGGGATAAGGGATATTGCACATTAATATTTTTTCATGGCTATTTCCTTAACTCATCTTGGTGGAAAATCATGCTGTGCGGCACAAGCCGTAAATTTTTGAAGTTAACACCCTTCAAAATTCATTAGATGCTTCCCAGAATCCTTATCCCTCTCTTTGTTCCCACAACCACAACATCTGCAAGCCCCACAAATAAACCGTTTTCCACAACTCCAGGGATGGTGTTAAGCATGGTTTCCATTTCCTCTGCATCTTCAATGTTGCTGTACCTGCAATCAAGGATATAATTTCCGTTATCTGTTACGAAACCTTCTCTCAGTTTCGGGGTAAAGCCAAACGCCCTCAACTTTTTCGCCACGCTTTCCCATCCGAATTTCACCACTTCTACAGGAAGGGGAAACGAGAAAGAATCAACAACCTTTGACTCGTCCACAACTATTATCTCCTTTTTCGAGCAACTTGCAACCATCTTCTCCCTCAACAAAGCCCCTCCGCCGCCCTTTATCAGATTCAAGTTCCCATCAACCTGGTCTGCCCCGTCTATTGTTATGTCTATGTCGTGTTCGTTCAGTTCTGAGAGAGGTATGCCGGCATCTCTTGCAATCTGCTCCGTTTCCTTTGAGGTTGCTATGCCAACCACTTCCATTCCTTCCCTCACCATCTCCCCTATTTTCTCGACCGCATATTTTGCCGTCGAGCCTGTACCGAGCCCTACAATCATTCCATCTTCTATATAAGAAGCCGCATGAACGGCAGCCATCCTTTTCAGTTCCTCCATGAGTGTAAACCAGGGTTTTTATAAAAATATTTAGAGGGAGATTGCCCCATACTATTTCATGAATTCCTCTATTTCGAGTTCCTTCAGCGTCTTTTCCTTCGGAATTCCTTTTTTATCCCAGCCTCTTGCCTCGAAGTAATCGTTCAGC
>VBQP01000037.1 GCA_008297795.1 Thermoplasmata archaeon
AAAAATTTGGAGGGTGCAACTACATAACAATGGCAAACCCGCTGGATACAACGGAGCCTGAGGTTCTCGATTCCGTAAGTTATCATTTCGAGAATAAAACGAGTTCGGTTGCAATACTTCCTGCCCAGTCATTCCATGCGTTGCTGTCAGGACAGTTCACAAAAACGCATACTTTTGTGGTGCCCGATGATTACAAATATGCAAGGATAAAGATTGATTTGATAAATGAAAACTCGGAGAATGTTACGGAGCTGGGAGACGGGATATTTCTGATGGTGGAAAGTCCCGACGGCGATACATATATTTACACTGCAACAGGAGCAGGGATACCTGAAGTGGACAGCAACAACGATATCATAAGCGACAGAGTTCATTACGAAACCATTGTCTACAACAAGCCTGGCGAGTATTCTGCAAATGTGATAGGGAGATGGTTTGCATCTGTTGAGGGTAAATATGACCTCACCATAAAAGTGGAGAAAATAGACAGCACCATAACGCCGACAATGAAATCCCTCTCGTCAATGGCTCCGTATCTTACGGCATATCATAAAGGAATTGTATTTGCAAAGCCGGAATTCGCTTTCGGCGGCAACGAGAACGTTTCATCTGAAGGAGGCATGTACCAGCCGGGTGACAACCCTGCGCTTATAGTGCCATCAAATGAGCACACACTTGCCGTGCATGACGAACTTAACAACCTTCTCGCAGAAATGGCGAATATATCATCAGACAATTTAGAAGGGTTGAGAAATTACTATGCGGAAAATCCGATTTACATTGCAATAATGGCAGATTCCAACATGGTCCCGATGTACTATTACTACAACCCCGACAGTGCATACATGATGGGATGGGGAGTGCCAAGCGACTACATATGGGGCGACATAGACCCGAGAGATGGAGATGCTGAAAATGACACATACACATACTATCCCTTCCAGGAAAATGCAGTAGGGAGAGTGACAGGGTATGATTCCGAGGACTGCTCCGCCCTCATTGGACAATATATTACGATACCATCATACAGATGCTGGGAGAATGGAAGAACAATGCGACTGTGCAGACGGGATGCGGGCTTGAATTCCAGAAGGTTCCCCTGCTTACCACACTGGCTAATATGATAAGCGGCGGGGATGAGCCGACAAAATGGCCCACAGGGGAGAGCATGTTCACGAATCTGCATATAACCCATGACCTGCAGGAGAGCGGGTTTAATGTGAAAAACACTTTCCTGCTAGAATCACAGAGAGAAGGGTTCAGCGATTTGAAAAGCGTGGGGAGGAAATACATACTCTTCCCGCGGGTGATAGAAGCAATCAGCGGCGAAAACGCTGTGCACGGAGGAGAAAACCAGAGAAACAGCAACATAATATTCACCTTTGCACACGGCTTTTACTATCTTTATGAGGCAGGAGACATACTCATGGATGCTCGTGGCTTCCCTCCGTTTACGACCATGTCAAGATTCTACTATATGGGCAGCGGGCTCTCGAGCAAGGGAACATATGACGTGAGAAGCATAGTCAATTCTGAATACAATCCATCTGTGCTCTTCGTCGAGAGTTGCATAGTTGGCAGGACAGACGGGATTATGCCACAGAATACTCTTTCTCAGGCATACCTCCATGCGGGCATAAACGGAATGGTTGCTGCAACCCGTGTGACGGCAGACCCCGGTTATCTGGAGCCAGGGATGATATTCAGGGGCTTCGGGGCTAAAGGTTTTGTGAACGCAACACTGAACCTGAAGTTGAAAGGAGAGTATCCTGACATGCACTTCGGTGCCGTCATAGCGCAGGACTTCATCCTCGACATGGCTCAGGGAGACAATACCACAGGGATGGCTCTTAGGAATGCAAAGAATCTTTACCTGCCCAAGGACGCAAACAGCACGTTCATGTGGACACCCCCACTGCCTTTCACAACAGGCGAGGAGACAATTGACCGCATGGTTGAGGAGAAAATGCCGCAGAGCATGAGCGAGGAAGGCAAATTCATGGATAAAAAATATCACTGCCTGCATGAATTCACACTTTACGGAGACCCTGCATTCAACCCATATCAGCCCCTTAACGGGGACTGATAGCCACATTTTTATTCTCTGTGGCATTTCAATAGACAATGGACCCGTATGCGCAATTCCGTGGGGAAATACTTTCGCTCATAGATGAGGCAGTTGCCTCCCTCTACGGAAAAATAAAAAGCAAACCTGCACTGGAGAAACCACCTGAAGATTTTGGCGACTTCTCTTTTCCCTGCTTCCAGCTTGCACCTGTTGCCAGAAAAAGCCCTTCAGATATCGCCGCCGAACTGGCAGGTTTTGTGAAGAGCAAAAAAAGCGAGTGGATTGAAAAAGTTGAAGAAAAAAATGGATATGTGAATTTTTTTGTAAATAAAACAAAACTTGCGGAACTTGCCCTCAAGGGCGCATTTGAAAAGGAGGATAAAAGGGAGGAGAAGGTCATTCTGGAGCATACCTCTGCAAATCCGAATGGGCCCCTGCATGTGGGAAGGGCAAGAAATCCGATAATAGGCGATACGCTTGCAAGAATATTCAGGTGGAGGGGCTATGACGTGGAAACGCAATTTTATGTAGATGACATGGGAAAGCAGGTTGCAATACTCATGTGGGGGCTGAAAAATATAGATATGAAGGTGGAAGAAAAAAAAGCAGACCACCGCCTTGTGGCATTCTATCAAAAAGCGTATGAAATGATGGAGGAGGACGAGGAAGTCAGGAAGGAGATAGGGCAGATAATAAAAAAATGCGAGGAAGGAGATAGGGAAACGCTTGAGGAAATGAAAAGAGCATATGAAAAGGCGCTTGACGGCATTGTCGAAAGCCTCAAACGCCTCAATATAACAATAGATAGTTTTGTGGAGGAGTCAAGATTTGTTCTCGACGGCAGCGTGCAGTATGTGATAGAGGAACTGAAAAGGACAGAATTTGCAGATTACGAAAACGGGGCGCTCTATCTCGATATGGAGAATTTCGGAATACATGGCAGAAACAAAAAATTCTTTTTGACAAGAAATGACGGCACCTCACTCTACGCCACAAGAGATATAGCATATCACCTCTGGAAGGGAAAAAGGGCAGATATGATGATAAACGTTCTCGGGGAAGACCACAAACTGGAGGCGAGATTTGTCGAAGTCGCCCTTAAAATTCTCGGTTCAAAAACTCCGGTAACCGTCTTTTATTCCTTCGTGTCATTGCCGGAAGGAAAGATGTCAACCCGCCGCGGACGTGTCGTTTACCTTGACGATTTAATCGAGGAGGCTGTTGAAAGAGCATACGAGGAAGTGAGGAAAAGAAGGAATCTGGATGAAGAAAGGGCAAGGTTCATAGCCGAAAAAGTCGGAACAGGAGCCATAAGATACAACATAGTGAAGGTAAACCCTGAAAAAGCCATAACATTCAGATGGGAAGAGGCGCTGAATTTTGAAGGAGAATCTGCTCCGTTCATTCAATATGCACATGCAAGATGCTGTTCGATAATGAAGAAGGCAGGTGTGGAAGATGCAGATTTCACGAAAGTGGATTTCTCGGAATACAGCCACCCTCAGGAGATAAACCTGATAAAGGCGATTGCCTCCTTCCCCGGAGTCGTGAGAAGATGCGAAGAAGAATTCAATCCCGCATTCCTTGCAGAATACGCCCACAAACTTGCGTCTTCATTCAATGCATTTTACCGCGATTGCCAGGTGGTGGGAAGCGAAAAAGAAAGGGAGAGGCTTGCACTTGTCCGCGCCACACAACAGACGCTGAAAAATGCCCTTACCCTGCTGGGCATAGAAGCACTTGAGGAAATGTAAATTCTACGGGTATTTTCGGGTTATTGTCCTCGGAAACGGTATTGCATCTTTTATGTTATCAAGTTTGCATATCCACGCCAGCGAGCGTTCTACCCCCAGACCATATCCGGAGTGGGGAACAGAGCCGTAGCGGCGCAGGTCGAGATACCACTCATATTTTTCAACATCCTCACCCTGCTTTTGCAGTGATTCTATGAGTTCATTTATGTCAGTTGAGCGCTGGCTTCCGCCGACAATCTCCCCATAACCTTCGGGCGCAAGCATGTCGAAGCACAATGCTTCATCAGGATGGTCAGGGTCTCTTGGCTTGTAAAAAGCCATCGCTTCCTTGGGATAATGGGTTACTACAACAGGAGTGTCGAAATGCTCCATGAGTTTTTGCTCCTCTATTGTGCGCAAATCCTTGCCAAAAGGAACTTCCATGCCATCCTTTTTCAGTATCTCAAGTGCTTCTCTGTATTTGATGGTGGGCCATTTCTTATCAAGCATCTCTTTCAGTGTTTCGGGCTCTCTCCCAAGAAAACGCAAATCTTCCTCATGCTTCTCCAGAATTTTTTTGATGATGAATTTAACTTCCTTCTTTGCAAATTCGGTTACCTCTTTCAGATCAAACCATGCCGCCTCCATCTCCGCCATCCAGAATTCGCTGAGATGCCTGCTTGTTTTAGAGCGCTCAGCCCTGAATGTCGGAGCGACATCGTAAACCCTCTCAAGAGCGAAAATTGCCGCCTCTGCATACAACTGCCATGACTGAGACAGATAGGTTTTGCCACCATAATAATTCACTTCAAAAAGGGTGGCGCCGCCCTCGCACTGGCTGGGTTGCAGTATTGGGGGATGAAACTCGTAGAAGTCATGATTTCTGAAAAATTCATGGATTGCCCCTGTCAAGGTGCTTCTTATTTTGAGTATGGTGGTGAGTTTCCTGCTCCTGAGCCATAGATGACGGTTGTCAAGCAGGAATTCCATGCTCTGGTCTTTGGTTATGGGAAAATCTTCCGCAAAATGAATGACATGAAATGAGGTGGCATGAAGTTCCCTGCCGTTAGGTGCCCTCTCGTCTTCATGCACCGTGCCCTCCACCTCAACAGAGGACTCTATCAGGGCTTTTCTCGCAGAGTTGAAGTCCTCATCGGGCAATTTTCCCTTTTCGACAATAACCTGGATAATGCCGCTTTCATCCCTCACAGTAACGAAGGCGAGTTTTCCACTACTCCTTGTTCTATAAATCCAGCCCCTGACTTTTACTCTCTCACCCTCGCTTTTTTTAAGCGCCTCTGAAATTTTTTGATAGCCCTGCATTGAAGAGAGAATGCGCTCATGAATAAAGATTTTTTGTTGGGAAAAAGTATTTAGTTCCATTCCTATAAGGACATATGGCTCATGTATATTCGCATTCCCGCATCTCGACTTTTGAGAATTGCCCACTTAAATTCAAATACAGGTACGTGGACAATATAAAGTCAACGAGGGGAAACATCGAGGCGTTCATGGGAAGCAGGGTTCATGAAACTCTTGAAAAACTCTACAGGGACAAAATGTTTCACAAGGTGTGCGGGATCGATGAACTGCTCGATTTCTACAACGATAGATGGGAAAAAGAAATGGACGAGAATATTTTTGTTGTGAAGGAGGGATACAGCCCTGAGAACTACCGCAGGATGGGAGAGGAGTATATCAGAAGTTACTATGAGAAATACAAGCCGTTTGATGACGGAAAAACAATAGCGCTGGAGAAGATGGTCATACTGCCCATCGATGGCAGCCCGTACAAACTGAAGGGAATAATAGACCGCCTCTCGGAAAGGGACGGCGTCTATGAAATTCATGATTATAAAACATCTCTCACTCTTCCCACAAAGGAGGAGATAGAGAACGACCGTCAGCTTTCCCTGTATGCGCTTGCTGTTAAAGACATGTATGACGATGCCAGCGATGTTGAATTGATATGGCATTATGTCGCCTTCGATAAGGAGTTGAGGATAAGAAAGAGCGATGAAGCCCTCCAGAAAGTGAAGGAAGATACCCTCCGGAAGATAATTGAAATAGAGAAGGCAATAGAGGAGGACAATTTCTACCCCAGGGAATCAGCCCTCTGCCCGTACTGTGAATACCAGGAGATATGCCCCCTTTTCAAACACAAACATGTGATAGAGGAGTTGCCGCCCGAGGAGGCGAGATGGGAGGACGGGCATGCCCTTGTTAACAGATACTGGGAGGTGGAGAGCAAGATAAAAGAGTTGGAGAAAATCAAGGAGGAACTGAAGGAGAGGATAGTTCAGTATGCTGAAAGAAACAAAGTTCAGTATGTTTACGGTAGCGAGAAAATTGCAAATGTGAAAATATACGAAAATCCATGGTTCCCCGAATCGAAGGATCCGAGGAGGAAAGAAGTGGAAGAACTGCTTAAAAAGGAAGGAATCTACGGAAATTTCACGAGGCTGGACACAATAGCGCTTTCAAATGCATACAAGAACGATGAACTTCCTCCCCACATCAAAGAAAAACTGGAAAAATATGTGAATGTTAAAAAGGTCACGAGAATTTATTTGAGGAAGGCGGAAAGAGAAGAATGATTATTTCTTCAATTCTGCCATCAAAAGATTTGCAGAGTCGGCAGCACAGTTTATCCCGACACCTTTTGCATTTGTTGAATCGCCCACGATGAAGAAATTTCTCACAGGCGTGGAAACAGGCGGTTTTTCGTTATCTATTGTCTTTGCAACCCCGTCCAGATGCCATATTGAAGGATATATGCACCAATCCATTTTTTTCTCGTAGCCGGGAATGAGTTTACCCATGTATTTGTCCATTATTTCCCTGAGCGACTCCACTTTCTTCCTCCTCCTTGCTTCTTCAGGTGTGCATATCACATATGCCTGCACCAGATATTTTCCAGAGGGAGACATGCCGGAGGCGGAGTCAGCAATCTTGAAATCTATCATGCCCACTGCGTCATTGCCCTCCACCCCTGCGTTCCTTTCAATGAAAACAAAAGCCTTCCCCATCAGATTTTCGTCCATTTCGTTGAGAGCGTAATATGCGCACAAACTTCCAGTCCCCTCCAGATTTTTTATTTTCTCCGCCCATTCTTCAGGAAAGTTTTTTTCGCTGGCGATGGAGAAGGTGTCCTGTGCGGGAAGGCTTGAGATTACAATGTCATATTCCTTTTCTTCATTTCCCACCTTAATGCCTGATGCTGCACCGCCTTCAATGATGATTTTTTCCACTTTCTGATGAATGATTTTTCCGCCGTTTTTTTCAACCCAGGAGGAGAAATTTTTTGCTATGCTGTTCAGACCGCCTACAGGATATGACACGGGATGGGAGCCCATGAGTTCGCGCTGAGCCCAGAATGTCTCGCCTGTCGAGATTCTGCTCAAATCATTGACCGTTGTTATCAAACGAGGGAATAGTTCAAGGGTTAGTTTCATTTTTCCCTTTCCGTATTTTTTTATAGTTTCTTCCATGGAAACGCTCTCGAGAGCCCTTATTGTTTCCTTCCTGGAGAAGAGGAGCTGGAGAATGCGAGGGAGCATCTTCATTTTATCCAGTGTCGAGAGATAGGGGTAATCAACTTTCTTTCCGATAAAACCTATTCGGGAGCCTATGATTTCCTGCTTTATGCCAAGAGAGGAGAGAATTCGCAGGGGTGCCGCATTTTCCCCTCCGCCTATGAGATGAAATCCCAGATCCATTTTATATCCGCCTATGAGCCCGCCAAAAATTTCTTCGAGGGACGGTTCTGCAAAAGGGACATACATATCAAAACGCTTCAGCAGATTAATGTAATCCCCGTAGGATATGGAGTTGTCAATTGTGAGAGCCCTGCCGCCTACCATATCCTCCTTTTCGTATATATCCACTTCATATCCTTCCTTGAGGAGGAGCGATGCAGACGCAAGCCCTGCCACTCCTGCCCCTATGACACATGCTTTCATTTCATCACATCTCCGGCTGGAAAACTTTTGTTCCTGTAAGAGGGGTGAATGCCACGTACCATGCGATGGGCAGCAATGCAAGAGCAAGCCCGCCCGCAATTCCGATTATGCTTATCAGCATGACAGGCACCACGGCATATCTTAAAAATGTCGCGCCTGCTATGAGTTTCCTTATTTTCTTTCTGTCAAATTCTTTTAATGTGACAAGTTTTGCCTCTATGTAAATAACGCCTGCAAGCATGAGAACGAGCAGGGCAATCTGCCAGATATAGTAGTCAATGCCATATAGAAAAGGAATGAAGACAAGTATGGCAGAAAAAATTCTTATGGACATGCCGAAAATGGCGAAAGACAGCGGGATATGGACTCTGCCGCCCTGGACTTTCACCCCTGCGGAGAGAGCCATGTTTTTGACGCCCATGAGGTAGTCATGGTCTGCATCCTTTATGCCGCCCTCCACTGCGTTCATATGGAGCGTCTGGTTGAAAGTGAGGAGAAATATGACCCACGTGAGTATGCCTATTCTGCTGTCTGCAACCGCAAGAGCACCGTAGAGAAAGACAAATGACATTGAAATGGCGACAAAAAAGTCAGAGCCAGGTATTTTCTTCCCGTACAAATCGTAAATGCTGCCGAGCAACCCTGCAAGAACGAGGGATACGACTGCTGCAAATTTGAAGTCATCTATCTCCTTTCCGTACCATAGCAGGAATGTGAAGAAAAAGGAGAATATCATCATGATGATGCATGCTGCAACAGCATTCTTTTCGGATATTGTTCCTTTCACAAGCGGCTTATTTCTGAGTTCTTTCACAAGCCCGTCGAGTTTAATGTCAGCATAATCGTTCAGTGCAAATCCGTAAATGGCGGAGAGGGCACCCACTGTGAAGAGAATGAG
>VBQP01000038.1 GCA_008297795.1 Thermoplasmata archaeon
CAGCATGTCTGTTCTGGCCCGGCTATCCGGAAGATTACGGAAAGGGCATAATAAGGATAGAAGGGGCTATAAGGCGAAATGCCGGGGCAGGAATTGACGATAAGGTCACAATCAAAAAAGCAGTTGCAAAAAGTGCTCAAAAAGTAACTCTTGCTCCTTTAGAAGAGTTGAGAATAGTTGGCGGTGAAGAATACCTATCCCAGATACTCGAAGGCAGAGTCATCACAAAAGGGGACATCATAGAGCTCAACGTAATGGGAAGAAAAATTGACCTTGCTGTCACCAGATTCTCACCTGTCGGCGATGCAGCAATAATAGAAAGGGAAACAGATATAACAATAAGCGACAAACCAGCCAAGGAGCAGGAGATGAAGATACCGCGCATAACTTATGAGGACATAGGGGGTTTGCAGGATGTGATAAAACAGGTAAGGGAGATGATTGAACTCCCATTGAAGTACCCCGAGTTATTTGAAAAAATAGGAGTTGAGGCACCGAAAGGAGTGCTATTGCACGGACCTCCCGGAACAGGGAAGACGCTTATTGCAAAGGCAGTCGCAAACGAAACAAATGCCAATTTCTATACCCTGAGCGGCCCTGAAATAATGAGCAAATATTACGGGCAGAGCGAGGAAAATCTCAGGGAAATATTCAAGGAAGCGTCGGAAAATGCTCCGTCAATAATATTCATTGATGAAATTGACTCAATAGCGCCCAAGAGGGAAGAGACAAAAGGAGATGTGGAACGCAGAGTTGTGGCACAACTCCTTGCCCTGATGGATGGGCTTGAGGAAAGGGGAAAGGTTGTCGTCATAGGTGCAACTAACCGCATAAATGATATAGACCCCGCGCTGCGCCGCCCCGGAAGGTTTGATAGAGAGATAGAGGTGGGCATACCTGATAAGAAAGGAAGGAGAGAAATCCTTACAATCCACACAAGAGGAATGCCCCTTGCAAAAGACGTTGATTTAGACAAGCTGGCGAGCATAACTCATGGCTATTCGGGTGCTGACTTAGCGGCGCTGTCAAAGGAAGCGGCGATACGCGCTCTCCGACGCGTGCTTCCGGAAATAGACCTTGAGAAGGAAAGCATACCTGCAGAAGTGCTGAATAAAATAGAAGTCACGGAGAAGGATTTCTACGAGGCATTCAAATCGATGACCCCGTCCGCAATGAGGGAAGTGGTCATAGAAAGCCCCAATGTGCACTGGGATGACATAGGAGGACTTGAAGAAGCAAAGCAGGCGCTGAGAGAAAGCGTCGAATGGCCCATGAAATATGCAGACCTTTTCTACCATATGGATGCAAACCCGCCAAAGGGAATTCTGCTTTACGGACCTCCAGGAACAGGGAAGACGATGCTTGCAAAGGCAGTTGCGACAGAGAGCGAGGCAAACTTCATAAGCGTGAAGGGACCCGAATTCCTTTCAAAATGGGTCGGCGAGAGCGAGAAAGCAGTCAGGGAAACATTCAGAAAAGCAAAGCAGGCGGCGCCATGCGTAATATTCTTTGATGAAATCGATTCAATAACGCCGACAAGGGGGTCTTCAAGCGATTCTCATGTAACAGAACGTGTCATAAGCCAGATTCTGACAGAGCTGGATGGGCTTGAGGAGTTGAGGGATGTGACGGTGATTGCTGCAACAAACCGCCCCGATATAATAGACCCGGCGCTTCTCCGCCCCGGAAGATTCGACCGCCATATATACGTAACGCTTCCCGATAAAGAGGCAAGGAAAGAGATATTCCGCATACATACGAAGAAGAAGCCGCTTGCAAAGGATGTCGATTTAGACAAACTTGCTGAAAAGACGGAGGGATATACAGGCTCTGATATTGCAACGCTGTGCAACGAAGCGGTCATGAGCGCAATAAGAGAATATATAAATAAGGGCGGCTCGATAGAGAAAGAGAAGTTGAAGAGAGTCAAGGTTAAGGCAAAGCACTTCGAAGATGCGCTGAAAAAAGTATCCCCTATTTCTAAAGAAGAAGTGGAGAGATACGTCAAAATAGCGTCGCAGTTCGGAACAGAGAAATAAAACAAAATGGGGGGCAGGCGCTCCCGCCTGCCAGACCTGTCAGAGGTGAAATATGGAGCTCAAAACAATAGATGATTTGAGAGAATATCTAAGAACATGGGACAGGCACAGCTACCATACCGAGGATTACGTATTCGGCATGGAACTTGAAGGAGTGCTGACTGACACAGAGGGAAAACCTCTCGAAACGTCCGAATTAATTCCAGAACTGAATAGCATGTACCGCAATTTTGAGTTCGGAGAGGAAGCAGGAGCAGCGCAACTCGAGATAAGGACTCATCCAAGGCAATACTGTACAGATGCACTCAGAGAGATGGAGGAATATCTGCTGGATGTGATAGAAAACATAGTTGAACTTGCCGAGAAAATACACGGGAAAGAAGCCATATTTTTACTCCTTGGCTCCAATCCGCATCCAGCCGCTTTTTCCGACAGATGGATATCAAAAACCGCAAGGGCAAAAAAGATGGCTTCGTGGCGCTCCCAATTCCCGCCGATAAAAGTCGGAAGTAAAAAAATAAAGGCAGAGCACGTTGCACTCTGCATACAATCTGTTCATCTCCACATACAGGGAAAGTCTCCAGATGATGTCGCAGATAAATTCAACAGACTGCTTTACACCATTCCAGAATACATTGCAATATCCGCGAACAGCCCCATAATGGCAGGCGAAATTCTGGACTACAAGGAAAGCCGTCTTTTGCTTTACGAGCAGGCGGACGGGGGCAACGCCGGCTTCCCCCGCCTGAAAAGATACCCCATATCATCCCTGATGGACTACGGCGACTATCTCACCTCCTTCCCGTATGTTATGGGTGCAACTCTCAGAGACATGGTAAAGGAAAGGCATGAAGATGCACGCATAAGATTCGAGATACCGTTCAGGGTTGAGAACAGGGTTTACCCAATGCAATGCACAATGAAGGAAAACATGGCACTTATAGAATACACCATCGGCAGGTTGAAATACGCACAGACATGGAGCAGGCAGGAATTCCCCTCACTAAAAGAAATAGAGATAAACCGCATAGAAGCAATCAAAAAATCCCTGTCAGGGGAATTCATATGGGGCGGCAGGTCGGTTGACGTGAAAGATTACCTTATGAAAGGCATAGAAAAGGCAGAAAAGGGAATAAAAACTCTGGGCTGCAACCCCCGATATCTTAACATAATAAGAAGGAGGGTGAAAAAGAGGAGAACAAGCGGCGATGTGATAAGGAGGTGGTACAGAAAGAGCGGCGGCTCTGTGGATGAAAAAGTGGCATCTCTGGTCAATAAAATATGGGAGCATACAAGGAAAAATACACCTATTGTTTGAATTCCACTCCCTTCTCCTGTACCATCGAGAAAGTTCGGGATGACTTCTCCATTACATTTCTCCCCTTCAGACTTGGAAGTATTTTCCCCTGGTCAAATGTCATGAACCATGCAACAGTTGTTCCCGGCCGCACAATGGGCTGTGTGCGTATTCCTATTATGATGCCGTCCTCCAGCGCTTTCACATAATACCTTTCATTGTAGAATGGAGAACTTATTATCCCGACAACCTGGTTTTTCTTTATGACATCTCCTGCATTTACCTTGGGATGGAAAAAACCCCCCATCTTTGCAGGGAGTTCCTTATAGTCTTTGAGCAGGATCTGCTTTTCAGGTATTTCGGGGGTGCCATCAATCATCCCGAAGTACTTCATGAAATTCATAACACCTTTGAGACCTTCATTTATGTAATACTCATCAAGGCGGCCTGCCTCGCCTATCTCAAAGCATACAATGGGTATGCCTATCCTCTCTGCCTGCACATTCAGCATGCCTTTTTTGCCCTCATGGTAAAAAATTATTTCTGTTCCAAGAGCCTGCGGGTATTCTAGAGGAGGAGAAGAGTTGTTGAATATCCTGACCCTGGGATGCGGAATGAGCAGATGACCCTTCATGCCTGTATGAAGGTCTATTCCGAAATCTGATTTTTTAACGAATTTATTGAAAAAATGGTATGCTATCCTTTCAGTGACTGTGCCGTCCTTTTTACCCGGGAAAAACCGATTAAGATCTTTTTTGTCGACAGGATCCATTCTATCTCTTGCCTTGAAAGCAAGGGTGTTCACGATAGGGGCAGCAAGTATTGTTCCATTGAGTTTCATAGGGTCTATTTTTTCAAAGATGCGCATTATGACCTCAATTCCATTAAGTTCATCTCCGTGAAGCGCCGCATTTAGCAAAAGTACGGGCTTTTTCTTTATGCCCCTCATGACAAAGTAAGGTATCGTAACAGGATTGCCATCTTCCAGTTCTGCGCATTTGACAAGCCCCTTGCGCACCTCTCCCTTTTTGATGTTCAACTGCGGCTCGTTCATCGCTGCATAAAAATGCTCTGATTATATAAGCATTTTTTTATTATCCTGTTCTTGTTGAGTGAGAACAATTCAGATAATTTTTTAAAGCCCCCATTTATTGCAATTCATGATATATTTAGCAATAGGGATTGCCGTTCTCCTGTTCATAATAATTTTTTCTTTATACATTGTAGCAATCTATAACAAATTTAAAAGGCTGAAGAACGCCGGCGATGCCACCCTGGGGCAGATAAAGGTTGCTCTGAAGAAAAGGCTCGACATGCTTTCCGAACTTGTCGATAGCGTGAAAAGCTATGCAAAATTTGAGAAATCAACACTCGAAAACATAACGAAAATGAGAAGCGAGGTGATGAAAGGCGATGCAAAAGACATCAAAAAGATAGAGGATGCAAGCAGGAAAATACTCGGGGATATAAAAGTGGCAGTTGAAAATTACCCGGAGTTAAAAACATCGGAAAGCGTGAATAGATTAATGGATGCAACAACAAGCATAGAGGACGAAATAGCAAGGCACAGATATACATACAACAACATTGTTCAGGAATATAACACCATGGCGGATGTCGTTCCATCAAGCATGGTAGCATCGATGTTTTCATTTAAAAAGATGGATTACCTGGAATTTGAAGAAGGTGAGCCGTCTTTAAGGTGGGAAGCTTGAAGGAAGGATGGCTGCTCTCCATTTTTATTTTGGCGTCCATGATAATTGCTTTTTCAGGTTATCATGCAGTAAATTATTTTGAGTACGGAGGAGGTTTGACTGTTGACGAATACAAAGCTTATTTCTCGCCAGACGGATTTCTGAATGAAAGTTATACATATGATGTAAAAAGCGATTTTACGATGCTGTATCGCGTATGGGATGTTCCACTGCTGTATAACAGAAGTTTCAATAAGCCGTTTGTGCAATTAATAGACATAAATTGCCCCTACGTCCCGTATGTAAAGGACTACTATGGCAATGTTTACTCCAGTAGCACATACTCGGATATAATCCGTGAAAAGGCATATCCCAACGAGGTGGGATGCTACAATCCAGATGGATATGAAAGAGGAAAATATGAGATAGATTACTCATACAGAATATATCCTCCTGTTCAATATGATGGTGATTTATACCATATGAATATAAAATTTGCAAGCCACCATGTCCCATACAAAAACTTTGAAATAATTTTGGATAACAGCAGCGGCACGATACGCAAAATTTTTCCACATCCGCAATTCAGCATAGAGAAAGATGGGAGCAGATATATTTTGGAAGGGAAAAGCCAGAAAAACGGATTGCTTGAAGTAGAACTTCTTTTAAATTCATCAAATCAAAGGTTTGTATACAATGTAAACGACATCAAAGAAAAGACAATATATGCCAATGAGAGATACTATGCCTATTACAAGATTGCAGAAGTATTTTCTTATTGCATGAAGAGCATGGTCTTCCTATTTCCTGCCATTTTGCTGCTGATATATTATTTATATGGCAGAGAGAAGAAATTTGTTGTACCAAAATATTTGAGTTTTGTCCCCCAAAAAAGAAAACCTTGGCGTGTTAATCTGGTATTTAAGGGAGATGCAACATTTTTTGATAAAGATGGATTTTATGCAACCCTGCTTGACCTCCATATGAGAAAAATAATAGAAATTGAAAACGAGGATGATATAAAAATAAGGATATTGAAAAAAGATGGATTGGATGCATATGAAAATAAAGTTATCTCTTTTCTGGAAAGGCATTCCAAAAACAAAATTTTTTCATTGAATTCATTTCGAGATGAAATAAACAGGATAGAAAGTGCTGGCGAGATAACAGCCCTAAATAATGAGATGTGGAGTTTATATAGGGTTAAAGATGCAAAGGAATTCATAGTAAATGGCCGCTATTCAATGGCAATATTTTCTTCAATTGCATTTCTGATATTCATCATTTCGCTTTTCCTTTATCTATCATATTTTGATGCATATCCCATATTGTTCGAATCATTCTCCTATTCATTTCTCTTTTTCATCCAGTTTCTTCCTACAGTTTTTGCCCCTCCAACCCTTTTCGGAAGATGGAAAAAGGAATATTATAAGGAAAAGATGGAGTGGGATTCATTCAAGCGCTTCCTGCTCGATATGGCTCAATTAAAAAAATATGAGAGCAAGGACATATCAATATGGAAAGAATGGCTTGTTTACGCCACAGCCCTTGGCATAGGAAAAAAGGTATCTGAAGAATTTAAAAAACTTGATGTAAGATTGCCGGAAACAGAATACATTCCATCCATGTACATCTCATTTGCCGCCCTGAATGCAACAATGCAAAACAAATATTCATCTCTAACGAGCAGAAGCGGAGGGGGCGGCGGAGGGGGTTTCGGAGGAGGCGGGGGGTTTGGCGGCGGCGGCGCAGGCGGGAGATAAGATAGAATTGCAAAATAAAGGTTAAAAGCAGGCTAAATTTGCCCATCATCTGCAAACCATTTAAATTCATTCTTTTCATTGCTGTATGATGCTTGTCAACGCTGACCTTCACATTCATTCCAGATTTTCAGGCGGCACGTCTTACAGAATGAATTTGAAAAATCTTTCAGAAGGGGCAAAGTTGAAGGGCATACAAATTCTTGCTACAGGCGACTGCCTCCATCCTCTCTGGATTGAGGAGATAAAAGACTTTTCTGGCAATAAGAGGGAGGATGGCATATTTGATATAAACGGGGTCAATTTCGTGCTGTCTGCAGAGGTGGAAGACAGGAACAGGGTTCATCACCTCATTCTGTTTCCTTCGCTCTATTCCGTGCACGGGTTCAGGGAAGAGGTGTCGAAACATTCAAAAAACATTGACAGGAGCGGCAGACCATTTCTCGATATGAACGGCGAGGAGATAGCATCTGCTGCAGCAGATGTGGATGCCCTTATCGGACCTGCCCATGCCTTCACGCCGTGGACTGCAATGTATGCATACCATGATTCGTTGGAGGAATGCTATGGAGACATGGCTTCCAGCATAAGATTTCTTGAACTCGGGCTTAGCGCAGACAGCGACTATGCAGACAGAATTTCAGAACTGCACAGATTGACTTTTCTTTCCAATTCTGACAG
>VBQP01000039.1:0-454 GCA_008297795.1 Thermoplasmata archaeon
AAGTAAAGGATGGAAAACTGGAAGATGTAAAATTCAAAACTTTTGGATGCGCGGCAGCCATTGCGACAAGCAGCATGATTACGGAACTTGCAAAAGGGAAAAAAATCGAGGATGCCCTGAAAATAAGCAGGGAAGATGTGGCTAAGGAGCTTGACGGGCTTCCGCCCATAAAAATGCACTGTTCAAATCTTGCAGCAGACGGGCTCAGGGAGGCGATAAAGGATTATCTGTCGAAAAGAGGTAAAGATGTACAAATATAATGCAAGAGTTATATATGATAAAGAAAGGCTGGGAAAACTCATCTGCGGCAATGGGATTGAGATGGATTTTTCGGCGCCGCCTGAGTTTGGAGGATATACTGGCTTTGCAACACCTGAGGATTTATTTGCTGCAAGCATAGCAACCTGTCTTATGCTCACGTTTGAAACGGTTTGCAGGAAAATGAATCTTTCTT
>VBQP01000039.1:473-7884 GCA_008297795.1 Thermoplasmata archaeon
AATGCGATGCCCATCTCGAGGAAATAGAAGGTAAGGAAATGATGACCACGGTCATAATAAAACCCATAGTTGTGGGGGAGAATAAAGAAAAATTGAAAAGGGCTCTCCACCTTGCCGAGAAATACTGCCTCGTAACAAACTCGATAAAAAGCAGGGTGATTTTTGAGCCGGAAGTGAGAGAAAACATTAAATAATTCCTATTATTTTGATAATTATGAGGAAATTTATCATTTTTATGGTCCTGCTGCTCATAACCCCTCTTTTTCAGGGAGTTGCTGTATCGGAGAAAGGAAATGATTCATACATATTCATCACCCAGCCTGAGGGAGGGATATATCTCAATGGAAGAAAAATAATACCCGCGTACAAACCCTCATGGACTGTGATGATTGGCTATCATTCCATAGATATCAGCACAGTGAGCAGTAGCAATATTCTGACTGCATATTTCACTCTTTACAACATGTTTACGAGGGATACAGTTGACAGCCTGCTTGACACCACACCATCAAACGGATTTTCGTGCAATTTCTCAAATGTTCCAAGAGGAAGTTACATAGTGATGGTTATTGCTCTTGCACTTGACCCGAACGAGCCTGTGGCATCTGACTGGCGTGCGCCCATAATATTCATCCCGCTTTGAATAAAGGTTTTCCATAAATAATCATGTCGATAAACATGACGCTGAAGCATCGCCATCCCATCCGAAAGAAAATTGCAGACGGAATAATAAAGCAGGTAGAGGAGGAAATGGGATGCAATGTCGTTCATGGCAATATTGTGGAGAGCGCAGAATTTAATGGAATAAAACTTCTGCTTATAGACGGTAGCCCGGACATAATTTTTTTGAATGATTCCCCTTTCCTGACGCTTCATGGAATAAAAAAATATAAGCCCATGAGAAGATTTGCAACAGTTGACAGAGGTGCTGTGAAATTTGTTTTAAGCGGTGCAAATGTTATGGCTCCTGGAATCACAGAGGCAGATGAAAACATAAGGAAGGGAGATGCAGTGTGGGTGAGAAATGAGGAAGGGACCGCAATGGCTCTCGGTTATGCGCTTATGGGGGGAAAAGAAATGGTGGAAAAGAAGAAAGGAGTGGCAATAGAAAGCATTCACCACATAGGCGACGAGTTGTGGGAATTAGCAACAAACTTATAAGGAAATTTTGCTTCCATAAGAGAAAATGAGCGAGCCATATGATATAAAATCGTCCGAGGAGAAATGGCAGAGGAAATGGGAAGAGATGAATATCTACCATTTCGACAGAGAAAAGGGCAATGTATATTCAATAGATAACCCCCCGAGATACGCATCGGGTGCGCTCCACATAGGACATGCCGTCCATTACACACATATTGATTTTGTTGCCCGCTACAAGCGCATGAAGGGATATAACGTATTCTTCCCGCTCTGCTTTGACGTGAACGGTATTCCCATAGAAGAAAGAGTGGAAAAGAAAATGGGAATAACAAGAAAAGATATTGACCGTCATGAGTTTATATCGCTCTGCAGGAAATTCGCAGAGGAAAACATAGGGGAGATGAAAAGACAGTTCACAATGCTGGGCGAGTCCATGGATCCGAGCATATACTATCAGACAGATGCAGAATACTACCGCAGGATAACCCAGATTTCTTTCATAGATATGTATGAGAAAGGTTACATTTACAAAGGTGAGTTTCCCGTGAACTGGTGTCCAAGGTGCATGACAGCAATGGCTGATGCAGAGATTGAGCATACATCCCGCCACACAAAGCTCAATACTGTGAAATTTTATTTTTCGGAGCCGCAGCCGGAGCAGATAGAAAAGTACCATGGCATAGGAAGAGACGAGAGAGGGCAGTACATAGAAATAGCAACTACGCGACCTGAAATGTTCCCCACATGTCAGATAGTGGCAGTCCACCCTGACGATGAGAGGGCTCCCTGGCTTGTGGATAAGGAAGTTATTGTCCCGATTTTCGGCAAAAAAGTGAAAATAATAGAGGACGAATCAGTTGACCCCAATTTCGGTACAGGCATACTCATGATATGCACAATAGGCGATAAAGACGACTTGGAGATGGCTTTCAAGTACGACCTGCCCCTCGAGATATGCATAAACGGCGAAGGACGCATGAACAACCTTGCAGGCAAATATGAGGGGATGAAAGTGGAGGAGGCGAGGGCAGCGGTCATAGAAGACATGAAAAAAGAAGACATTCTGATAAAGCAGGAGGAAATAGAGCAGAATGTGGGTGTATGCTGGAGATGCAAGACTCCTGTCGAGTTCATAAATGCAGAGCAGTGGTTCCTGAAACTTCTGCCGTTCAAGGAAAAAGTTCTTGAGGCTGCAAAGAAGATAAAGTGGTATCCCGAATACATGCGCATACGATTCGACGAATGGGTAAATTCTCTGAAATGGGATTGGGTGATTTCAAGACAGAGATATTTTGCCACCCCAATTCCTCTCTGGGAATGTGAGGATTGCGGTGAGGTTGTAATAGCCGAAAGAGAGCAGTGCTATGTTGATCCCACTGTAGATGCTCCGCCTGTGGAAAAATGCCCCAAATGCGGCGGGAAGTTGAAAGGATGCGAGGACGTATTCGATACATGGATGGATTCGTCAATAAGTCCCCTCTACAATACTTTCTGGCAGAGGGATGAAGAAATGTTCGAAAAGATGTATCCGATGTCCCTACGCCCACAGGCACATGACATAATAAGAACCTGGGCTTTTTACACTGTTCTGAGATGCCTTCTGATTACAGGCAAGGAGCCTTTCGAGGAAATAATGATGGGAGGATTCATACTTGCACCGGACGGGAAGCCAATGCACACAAGCCTTGGAAACGTGATAGACCCGCTGGAAATAATAAAGGAGGAGGGCGCTGACCCGCTCCGCTATTATGCTGCCAAATGCAAACTCGGAGAGGATAATCCTTTCAGGTACAAAGACCTCGTGAGAGGAAAGCGTCTGATGAAGAAGTTGTGGAACACCCAGTCCTTTGTTGGAAGGGCAATGGAAAAGACCGGAAAAATTGAAGATGTGGAAGATGGCAATTTAAACATAACAGATAGGTGGATTCTCTCAAAATATAGCAAAGTTGTGGAGAAATGCACGGCGCACATGGAAAATTTTGAGTATTCGGATGCAGTGAGAGAGGCAGAATATTTCCTGTGGCATGAATTTGCAGACCACTACATTGAGATGGCGAAGCATCGTATCTATGACAGGAGAGATAGAGGTGCTTCATATGTCCTTTACACTGTGGGGCTCGGTATACTGAAGCTCTTTGCGCCGTTTTTGCCCCATATAACCGAGGAAATATATCACAGATATTACAGGAAATATGAGAAGGATAAAAGCATACATGTATCCTCATGGCCCCAGCCCCTCATAAAAGACGAGGAGTCAGAAAATAAAGGAGAGGCCATAAAGGAAATCATATCCGTAATCAGAGAATGGAAGAGCAAACACGGCATGCCCCTGAATGCAGAATTGAAAAAAGTGGAGATAGTATCTCCGAAAAACGCAAATTTCATTGAAGAGGGAAAGGACGTCATATCTGGCACGATGAATATATCCTCTCTCGAAGTGCTGGAGGAACTTCCCGAAACAATAGAAGAGGTTGTGGAAATAAAGCCCGTCTATGCAAAAATAGGTCCTGAATTCAAGGAGGACAGCAGAGCAGTCATAGGAGAGATAGAGAAGAACAAGAAAGAGATTCTGAAAGCATTTGAGATTGGAGATGAGTATTCATTCCACCATAACGGCAGGGAGATAAAACTCAGCAAAGAACATGTCACAGTCGAGAAAAAACTGCAGGGAAAGGGAGTTGATTTAATAAATGCTGGCGACATTATAATATCAATAGGCGAGTGAAATGAAGAACAAAACAAAAAAACTGCTTGTGAGGTTGACCTCGATACTGATAATACTAATCATGATACTTTCCGGATTTGTGGTAATATTTTACTCATAGTTCAGAGGTTGCTATCTTTATTTCCCCTTTCTCTCTCGATATGGCAACCTTTTTTCCATCCCCTGTGATTTCCACTCCCTCCAGTTTGTCTATAGTCATCTTTTTTACATATATGTCCGGAATTTTCCCGAAAGCAAAAAAATTCAGGAATAGAGAGCCATCTACATCTACATCAACGCTTCTTTCCCCTACAGTTATTGAGATATCGGTCTCCTCCTGTATCATCACCTCTATCATATTGCTCATTATGGGGCGAAAAACAGAATCAATTTTTGGGATTACATGAATATGCGTTCTGCTGTACCCGGCATCCCATTCTATGCTTTCAACGCGCGAAAAAGAATCATTGAAATGGCGCACCAGTTTTCTGAAATATACAATGCTTTTTATGAACTCACGGAGTTCCATTCTCTCTTTAACATCTTCGATTCCTTCTGTGACATACTGAATTTTTCCTATTCCTCTCTGCATCTTCCCGAGCAAAATCCTTATCTCGTCCATCATTTCCTTGAGTAACGCACCCTCTATTTTCTCGTTCGAGAAGTAACTGTAATATTTCCCCCTTATTTCAGATACTGCTTCGCGGACGTTTTTGTACGGAGAAAAAATCAATTTGTTCTCTTCTATTCTATCTTCACCAACTATCTCCTCAAAATGCTCGATACGGTCAATGCCGTCTATAATACTGCCAAGGTCTATATCCAGTGAAGATTTGAGGAATTCTCCTGAAGTTTCCAGAATATCGCAGTAGGCAGAGAAAAGATTTTCCTTCCAGTCGACGATGTATCTATCATCCTCCATTTTAATCGGTTGCTTCCTTCATTTTCTCAAGAGACGCCTTCACAAAACCATAAAACAGGGGGGCGGGGTGGAGAGGGCGTGATTTAAATTCTGGATGAAACTGAGATGCAATGAAAAATCTGTGGGAAGGAATCTCTGCGATTTCCATCCTTATTTTGTCGGAAGATATGCCTGAAAATATAAGTCCGTTTTTTTCCAGTTCTGATATGTACTCTGGATTGACCTCATACCTGTGGCGGTGCCTTTCTGATATTTCGGTTTCGCCATATAACCTGTGTGCAAGTGTGCCTTCCTTTATCTTTATTCTGTATGCTCCGAGTCTCATTGTACCACCCATATTTTCAATGCCTTTCTGCTCGGGCAATATTGTTATTATGGGATGTTCTGTCTCCGGCTCTATTTCGGTGCTGCTGCAGTCAAGTTTTAAAACATTTTTCCCATACTCCACAACAGCAAGCTGGAAGCCAAAGCATATGCCGAGAAAAGGTATATTATTTTCCCTTGCATATCTTATCGAATTTATCTTTCCGTCAGCCCCCCTCATTCCAAAGCCCCCGGGAACAAGTATTCCATGGAGTTCCTCAAGAAGGCTCAGGTCTCCATTCTCAAGATCTTCCGCCTCTACCCATTTTATCTCCACCTTTGTTCCAAGGTGTGCTCCCGCATGATGGAAGGCTTCCACTATGCTTATATAGGAATCGCTCAAATCCGTATATTTGCCGACTATGCCTATCTTTACCCTTTCTTTTGCGTTTTTAACCTTATTTACGAAATCCTCCCATTCTTTCAGTCCGTTCCTCTTCTCTATCCTGAACCTCTTCATCAGAAAATCTGTGAGCCCCTGTCTCTCAAGCAGTAGAGGAACCTCATAGATGCTCTCAACATCCGGAACCGATATAACCCCCTCAACAGGAACATTACAGAAAAGGGCTATCTTCTCCTTCGTATTTTTATCAAGCGGCTCCTTTGCACGGCCTATTATGATGTCAGGGTCTATTCCTATTGCTCTTAACTCTTTTACAGAATGCTGTGTCGGCTTTGTTTTCTGCTCACCGACAACACCTATGACAGGAATGAGCGTTGTATGGAGAAACACAACATTTTCATGCCCCACTTCTCTATGGAGCTGGCGCACCGCTTCAAGAAACGGCATCGACTCTATGTCGCCCACTGTGCCGCCTATCTCCACAAGACATATGTCTGCTCCGCTGTTCTTCGCAACTCTTTTTATCCACTCCCTTATTTCATCTGTTATATGCGGAACTATCTGCACCGTCTTTCCGAGATAATCTCCTCTTCTCTCTTTCTCTATTACGCTTTTATACACTTTCCCTGTTGTTATGTTGTTATCACTTGAAAGATTCACATCAAGGAATCGCTCGTAGTTCCCCAGGTCAAGGTCAACTTCTCCCCCATCTTCAAGAACGAACACCTCGCCGTGCTGAAATGGATTCATGGTTCCTGCATCACAGTTCAGATAAGGGTCTATTTTTATCGCAGTGACCTTATATCCCTGCAATTTGAGAAGAAGACCTATCGAAGAAGTTGTGATGCCTTTTCCAAGCCCGGACAAAACTCCGCCTGTAACAATGATATATTTCCCCTCTGGCATAATATATTATGCATTTTTTATTAATAGAATTATCGGTGATAGGCACGAAGCGGGAATGGGTGGAGGTCAAAATGAAGAAAAAACTCTTCATTTAGCCCCATTCCCAATCATAAAATAAAAAACGTTATAAAATTTTTCATTTATTCAGAGACTTACCTTCTCAATTTTATAACAAAGACGGTTCCATTTGGCTCATTATTTTCGACATGAATGCTGCCCCCGTACCTTTCTATTGTTTTTCGGACTATGTAAAGTCCCAGTCCGCTTCCTCCCGTATCCCCGTGTTTGAAACGCTCATCGAATATTTTTTCCTTTATCTCGTCAGGTATGCCCTTTCCATAATCGGCAATCCTTATCTCGCATTCTTCATTATTGCCTTTCATCGTTATGTCTATTTTATCGGTACCGCCATGTACTATCGCATTTCTCACGATGTTGTCTATTACTGAACGAAATGCTTCATCGGCCATTATCGTGCAATCCCCCTTAATATCGAACTTCACATCATAATCCTTTATGACATCTTCTGCAACTTTCCGCACAGAATATTCTTTCAGTTCCTTGCCTGATAAAATCATGGACTCAAAATTCCTCATCATCTCTATGAGTTTTATGCCTCTGTTTATTCGCTGCATTGCCTTTTCAATAAATGTTTTGCTCTTGCCTTCAGAATAAATATCCAGCGAACTGTTTGCAATCTGCAGGTCATTGAGTATATCATGCCTCATGATTTTGTTTATTAAACATAATGTGTCGTTGAGTTCTCTTATTTTTTCCTCATTCTGTCTGCGCTCAGTAATGTCCTTGTACAATACAACAGATTCCATGAAATTTTCTCCAATTTTAATTGGTGCAGTGGATAAAGATACTTGGATTAACGTTCCATCTTTCCTCTTTCTAACAGTATCATAATAAACGTATCCTTCCTCAACTTTTTTATCCAGTGCCATTGCCTCTTCTATCTTTTCATCCGGCACTATTACATCGTTGATATGTCTGCCTTTTATCTCATCCAACGAATAGCCGAAAA
>VBQP01000040.1 GCA_008297795.1 Thermoplasmata archaeon
GCGTGCTTGTCTATGACATCTGGACGAATTTCGGAAGCTGGCTGGGATGGTATCCGCATACATTGGGCGGACTGACAACGTGCTTCACTCTTGCAATCCCGTTCACGCTGTGGCATCTCCTTTCGACGACAGCGCTTGTCGCCGTGCTTTCAGTACCCGCGCTTTACGTAAAAGAAAATGTGAAACACATTTCCATAAAGCCCTTTGAGCATTACACCGCCATCACGGCATCTGCTTTCCTTGCGTTGCTCGGCTTGCTCTCGCTGGCGTGAGCAATAAAAAATTAAATAGTTCCATACGTTACTAATGGTATGAATGCAAGGGCGACTCTTTTTGGAATTATAAGTCTGGGGATTGCAATATCATTTACCATAACGCCGTTCTCGTCAATTGCATTTTCTGATGAGGGCGTTGAAATGCACATGAGTTATTATTTCAAAAAGCCTGTTATAGAAAATGAAGGGGGATATAGCATTGTTGAGGAAGACTGCAGCCCTTACAATTTTAACGGTGTAACGTTGCCCGTGAAACCTCTTCACATCCTCATTCCTCAGGGATTTGAGGTTAAGAGCATCGAAGTCAAAAAATCTTCTGGGGTTTCCGTGGGAAGTTATGAGCTAAAAAGAGCGGGCAATCTTTTCTCACTCTCGGATGAAAGAAGCAGCCTGCAGCCTTCTTGCCCGGAAAACGTCATTCCCGGCAGAGATTACGTGATGGTTGGAACATATTCTTTCAGGGGGTACAGCATACTCGTACTGAATATCTGCCCTGTGGAATACATCCCCGGAACTGATGAAATAATATATCACAGGCACATGGAGTTGAACATTGAACTCAAGGAGGCAGCATCAAAGCCGGTCAGGGGGCTTGCTGAAGATATGGGGATGGTCGCAAAAATGGTCGACAATCCCGGCGTTATAAATACATACACCAGAAATGCAGCCCCTCTGAAAAACGGAAATGCACAGTATGTGATAATCACAAGCAATGAATTAAAAAATGCATCCGGAAGTTACACATTCCAGACACTGGCAGATTCGAAAATTGCCAAAGGAATGAGCGCAAGAATAGTCACCGTGGAGGAGATAGTCAGCAATCGGAGTTTCTGGGTGAATGGAACATGGGGCGACAACAATCCGTCAAATCCATTTTACCAGAGCCAGATAACAAAGAACTTTTCCCTTTACAACGACACGCAGGCGAAGATAAGGAATTTCATACGTTATGCTTATCTCAACCTGGGCACAGAATATGTGCTGCTTGGGGGAGATGCAGACGGTAACAATAAAGGAGAAAACATAGTTCCTGCCCGTTATCTTTACGCAAATGAGACGGGGCTGCCGCTGCTGGGGCTGCCGCCTGCCGCCCCGCTGGGGTTTGAGGAGGACAATATTCCTTCTGACCTGTACTATGCATGCCTTGATGGCAACTTCAATTACGACATGGACGAATTCTGGGGAGAAAATGCCTCGCGGAACGACATTGCTGATATTGACGAATCAGATTTTTATGCCGAGGTGTGGGTAGGAAGGGCTTGTGTTGACTCCGAATATGAGATTTCTAATTTTGTCATGAAAACGCTGTCTTATGAGCAGAGCGATGACCCATATACGGGCAAGGTGCTGTTTCTCGGGGAGTATCTCGGCTTTCCGGGAGTGTCGGCATATGGCGGAAACTATAAGGATGTGATAAAGCCCTATGTTCCCCCGCAGTATGACCTCACGACAATGTACGATAGGGACTGGCCCGGCTTTGATGAGAACAATCCGTGGGATACAGGATGGAACAAATATGACCTGATGGATGTACTCAACAATAACACCCCGTGCATAATAAATCACGACGGGCATGGCTTTGTGAATTACGGACTGCGCCTCGGCAATTCAGACATAGACAGTTTGAAAAACGACAGATATTTCTTTGTTTATTCGCAGACGTGCCTTGCGGGCTCCTTTGACAATCTCTACAACGGGCACTATTATTCTGACTGTGCCGCCGAACATTTCACTGTTGAGTCGCCGCATGGTGCCTTTGCAGTAATAATGAATGCGCGCTATGGTCTCGGAAGCGAGGGCACTGTTGAATCTCCATCAGGACATTATGACGAATCGTTTTTCAAAGCACTATTTGAGCTGGGCATGAGAGAACTCGGGAAGGCAAACCTGTACTCGAAGCAGGATAACGTATGGCGGATAAACGAAAACGGAATGAGATGGGCATGTTATGAGACAAATCTGTTCGGTGATCCCGAGGTGGAGATAAAACAGCCAGCCATGGGGGTAAAAATAGTCGAGCCAGAAAAAGGATTTTATCTGTTCGGCAATGGACCTCTCTTCCCATTAAGTAAGACGGTGGCGATAGGGGGCATAACTATTAAGGTGAATGCAAGCGCATTACCTCCAGATTCTGTTGATAGGGTGGAGTTCTATGTTGACAATGTGCTGAAAAGCAGCGACAGCATCTCTCCTTACCAGTGGAAGTGGGAAGGTCTCTCATTTGGAAGCCATGAGGTAAAGGTTGTGGGTTACTCAAGCAATGGAGAGACAGCCAGCGACGAAATGGAGATTTTTATAATATCTCTATAAAATCACTTCTTCTTTCCCTCGAACATCTTCAGGAGTTCTATGGGCAGCGGGAGCAGTATGGTTGTCGCCCCTTTTGAGGTGGCTGCCATGTCTGCTGCTGTCTGCAAAAACCTGAGTTGTATGCCTCCTTCCTCCTTGCTTATAACTCTTGCTGCCTCTGCAAGTTTCTCTGCTGCCTGCAGTTCTCCTTCAGCAGATATGATTCTAGCCCTCCTGCCTCTTTCCGCCTCCGCCGCCTTCGCCATTGCCTGCTGCATTCCCTGAGGTATTTCCACATCTTTTATTTCAACTGCCGTTACTTTCACACCCCATTCGTCTGTCCTCTCATCGAGAATTGCCTGCAGGCGGCGGTTGATTTTCTCCCTCTCCCTGAGCACTTCATCAAGTTCAACCTCTCCTATTACGCTCCTCAGCGTTGTCTGTGCCATCTGGGAAGTTGCAAGCATGTAATTCTGTATGCGGACGACTGCATCCTCGGGATTCATCACTCTGAAATATACCACAGCATTCACTCTTATTGGAACGTTGTCAGATGTTATCGCCTCCTGAGAAGGTACATCAAGCACATGCTCCCTCAAATCTATTTTTATCATGTTGTCAAATATCGGGAGTATGAAGAAAAGCCCCGGACCCTTTGCGCCGAGCAGGCGCCCCAGGCGGAATATTACCCCCCTTTCATATTCTCTGACTATTTTTATTGCAGATGCAAGTATCACAAGCAGAATCAGTATAAGTACGACTATTGCAGATATCGGTATCATATATATAACATAGTTAGAAAACTATTTAAGTTTTGGTATGCCCGGGCACCTCGGGCACGCCGCCAACAAAAAAACTTTTAAATAGGAGTTACATACATACTTCGCACGGTTTTAGAGGTGTAATGTGCATTATACTAGGTTCGAGAAAGCACGTATAGTAGGCGCAAGGGCATTGCAGATAGCAATGGGTGCACCCTTGCTCGTAAAAATGCCAAAAGGCAAGAGCAACCCTGTTGAACTTGCATTGCTTGAGTTTGAAAAAGGAGTAATCCCGATGACTGTGAAGAGGAGAGGAAAGCTTATAAAAGGTCCTGTCGTATAGGTTGAGAAAATGGAAGAAGAAATGCTTGTATCTGAAGAAATGTACATTTCGTGCGGAACCGAGATAGGTACGCAGCAGAAAACAGCTCACATGGAACCCTTCATAGCAAGAGTGAGAAATGACGGTCTTTATATTATAGACATAGCGGAAAGCGACCGCCGCATAAAAGTGGCGGGCAAACTTCTTGCGAGATATAACCCTGAAAATGTTCTGGTTGTGGCTGTCCGACAGTATGCCCAGAAGCCGATAAAAAAACTGGCGGAGGCAACAGGCGTAAAAGCGATGCCAGGGCGTTTTCTGCCTGGCACGCTTACAAACCCACATTGCGACACTTTCTGTGAACCTGACGTAGTCGTTATGACAGACCCGATAGGCGATGCACAGGCTCTCAAGGAGGCAGTAAAGGTGGGGATACCTGTTGTTGCCCTGTGCGATACCAACAATGAGACAAAATATGTTGACTGGGTGATACCTGTTAACAACAAAGGAAGAAAATCTCTTGCGCTTACGTACTGGCTGCTTGCAAGGGAAATACTGAAGAACAGAGGGGATATAAAGAGTTACGACGAATTCGAAATGCGCGTTGAGGATTTCGAGGCAGAACTCTGATTTTTGGTTAAATATTATATACACTTCTGCATTCAGTCTTACTTATGGAGCATAAGCCTAAAGTAGTGCTGGTCGTGGACGATGAGGAGACGATGCAGGATTTGATAAGAAGAAATCTCTCCCGTCTGGATATACCTGTAGTTGTTTACAGTGCTCTTACAGGAGAGGCAGGGGTGGAGAAATACAGGGAACTCATCGAAAAGGGAAGAAAACCTGACCTCGTTATAATGGATTTGAATCTCACCCAGTGGGGGGGTGGAAAGATGGACGGCGTCGAGGCAACAAAAGAGATACTCGAGATAGACCCTGATGCAAACATATACGGATATACAGCCTGGTTTGCCACCAGGTGGGCGAGAAGCCTGGAGGAAGCAGGCGCCAAAAAAGTGATAGAGCGCACGATACTCCCCTCAGAATTCAGAAAGATGGTCGGGGAAATTCTGAAAGATTGATTTTACTGCAAATAAATAAATTTTTAAGGGAAATGAGGATTAACCTTTAGTTATGGTCATAAAGTGCCCTGTATGCGGTGAGGAGAATGCTGACGATGCCACCATCTGCAAAGCATGTGGCGCCCCACTTGAAAAGCCGTCTGAGAAGAAAGCCAAATCAGGGAAAATACTTCTTGCCATTTTCATATTTGCAATTCTTGTTGTTGTTGCAATTGTTGTAGCCCCAATAATATACAAAAGCGTGCCCTCCCATAACAAAACAGACGACTCTGACAAAGACGGAATGCCCGACGAATGGGAACTGGCAAACGGGTTGAATCCCAACGACCCGAGCGATAGGACAAAGGATGCCGACAGCGACGGTTTGAATAACTTCGAAGAATACCAGATGGGCACAGATCCTCAAAATGCCGATACTGACGGCGACGGCGTGCCTGACGGGCTTGACCTCATCCCGAAAGCAGATGCAGGGATAAGGGTGACAATAACAAAAACCAGAATAAAGGATTTTGTGGATTTCCCGAGAAAACCCACGGGCCAGATATTTGCCAGAATTTATGTCGATGATAACCTTGTGGGCGAAGTGCCTTCCGAGCCGGCAGAACTTGAAATAGATAAAATTTATGATGTAAACTGGTCTATCACAACAAATGTATCAGATGACCGCTCGCACAAAGTGAGAATAGAGTTATATGACAAAGATTTGATAGGCGAGGAAATGCTTGACGTAAACGGAGATAGCCCCGCAAAAGACAAGGCAGGATACTATCTTGAAGCGAACTATTATCTCGGCACGCACATAGGGCGGGAGCAGTCAGGCTCATCAGACGGAAGCAATGATGGCAACAGCGGGCTGCAGGATGACAAAGATGCAATGATAGAATATGTAATCACAACAATAGATATGTCCGCTCTTTAGATGTGCGTTTTTATTAAGTACATGTTATGCTTTTAATCATGATGCTCATCAAAAATTTTGATGAATTGCTGTCGCATTCCCCGGAAAAAACTGCAGATGCAAGGAAAGGCGCGCTTTCAATAATTGAGAAAGTGCTTGAGGAGATGGATGCCTGCAGGGTTACCGAACTTTCCATGAAAAAAGAAGGGGATGTTCTTGCAATCAAGGGCAAAAAAATTGATATGTCTCGATTCGAGCGCATATACGTTGTGGGCTTCGGAAAGGCAAGCACCGGCATGGCAATTGCTGTTGAAAAAATTCTGGATGTGGACGAAGGGGCTGTAATTTCCACCTCCAGCACTCATTCGGATGGAAGGAAGCCATCAAAAATAAGGGTGTTCAGGGGTTCCCATCCCCTCCCATCTGAAGAAAACATAAGGGCTACAGATGAATTGATAAAAATTGTGCGCAATGCAGGAGAAAATGATATCGTCATTGTTCTGATATCCGGCGGCGGCTCCTCCCTGCTCTGCAAGCCTCGCGTATCTCTTGAAAGCATGAGAGAGGTAACAGACAGACTGATAAAGTCAGGATGCTCCATTGAGGAGTTGAACACCGTTAGGAAGCATCTCTCGTATGTCAAGGGGGGGCAACTTGCAAAAATGAGCAGGGCTTTCATGCTCTCTCTCATAATATCTGATGTCATGGGAAATCCACTGCAGTTCATTGCCTCTGGGCCCACATCCAGTGACAGCACAACCTATAAAGATGCAATGGCTGTACTGAAGAAATATGGGATATGGGGGGAGATGGGAGAGGTGGATGGTGTAATAAGCAGAGGCATGAGGGGAGAAATAGAGGAAACCCCCCGCAAAGTCAATGCACTGAATATGATAATTGCGGACAATGCCATGGCATGCAGAAAAGCGGCAGATGTCGCGCGCATGATGGGCTATCGTTCAAAGGTTGTGAGCACCTCCGTATGCGGAGAGGCAAGATATGCCGGCAGGGATATAGCACGCTATGCTAAAATATCGCCAAGAGAAAAGGCTGTTTTCGTTTTCGGTGGCGAGACAACTGTGAAGGTAAAAGGGAAGGGAAAAGGGGGGCGCAATCAGGAACTTGTCCTCGGAGCAATAAGGGAAATTGAAGGAGAGCAAATAGTCATTCTCTCGTGCGGCACAGACGGCATAGACGGGAACAGCGATGCTGCAGGCGCCATAGGGGACGGGGAAAGCATGAAAAGGGCAAGTATGATTGGCATTGATGCAGAGAGTTATCTAAAAAACAATGACTCGTATAATTTCTTCAAAAAACTGGATGATTTGATAATTACAGGGGAGACGGGAACAAACGTTATGGATGTGCAGGTCGTTGTGAAGTATTGAACTTCACACTGCCATAACCTGCTTCACTTCGGGGATTTTGCTCTTCAATTCGTTTTCTATTCCCATCTGAAGCGTCATCTGAGCCATCGGGCATCCGTGGCATGCTCCCTGGAGGCGGACTTTCACTATGCCGTTTTCTTCGTCCACGTCCACAAGCTCAACATCTCCGCCGTCCATCTGAAGTGCGGGACGAATGGTCTCGATAACTTCTTTCACTT
>VBQP01000041.1 GCA_008297795.1 Thermoplasmata archaeon
GTTCCTAAGAAGTATATTGGAAGAAGGGTTTACGTTATAATAACCAAAAACAAGAATAGCAACCGGTAGTTTCTATTTTTGTCCCACAGCCCATACGACTTGACACCCATATATAGTATGGATGTGGAGGTATGCCATGGCGACAACCGCCCAAAAATCTAGAGTTACAAAAAAGTGTCGGGGGAGGGAATTCGAACTCTATCAGATATAATATTCTGAATTTTCGAAAAATGTGAGGTCTATGTTTTCCCAGTCGTCATAATCATTTTTTCCATGGCTGCCGTCAGAGTAATCCACGAGCGAGAAAGAATATCTGTAATTTAGGCAGCTTCTGTAATCGGAATATTTCCACCATCCGGCATGCCACGGGGTGTTGCAACTCTCGTTGTCTATACCTCCGAAGGTGTATTCAAAAAGCCCGAGATTGTGTCCCAGCTCGTGCATGAAAAGGCTTGCAGTGGATAACTCTCTCTGCTCCCTGCTCCATCTCCAGTTGTATATGTAATGCATTGCAAGTACAAAACCGTCAAGGCTGTCAATTGCCTGGAAAGAGTATCCGCCCCTTGTTATTGCCCCGTACGAGCAGAATATGACATAATGGAATGCCCCCCTCCTCTTGCTCAATATGTCATCATGGAGAAAATACTTCCAGTATATCTCATTTGTTTCGCGGTATGTGATTTTTTTCTGATAGGGTATTGTCTCTCCCCCTCCGCCCATGCTCCCGTCGTCAACGTGCAGGGCGATATTGTGCTGTGCAAATGAAGAATAAAGCAATTGTTTGCTCCTCTCAGGCATATCATATGTATCCCCGAATCTGTTTTCCATGGTATCAACTTCTATGAAAATATCCTTCCTGAAGGGGTCTGAAAGCCATTCCGACTGCTGCCATTCTTCAATGTTAGAAAGCCCGTCCCTATCCGGGTCAATCGAGGAGAAATTTTCCCATAAATGGGGGTTGTACCCCCATCTGTCCTCCCACTCTATGGGGATGCCATCGTTATCGTCATCTCTGCCCCTATCATCTGTTTTCGGATCCGTGTGATAAACATTTGTTTCCTCCCAGTAAGTTAGCCCGTCGCCGTCATAGTCATTGAATGTTATGTCAAACCACACTTCATAGCCATTTTCGATTACATGTGCATATCCATCATCATCGCCGACATAATCATCTCCATACCACTCTCCTCTCTCCATATTGTATACCAGTTTTACCTCAACAGCTTCTCTGTCTCTCAGCATCCCTCTTTCGAGTATTTTTATCACAACAGGAATATTCTCCTTGCTATCCGGAATATCCTGCACCGCCTTCCACCCTGGAGATATATCAATGCCTTCTGCAACCTCGCTCTCATTTTTGCCCTCGTAGATGAGCACTTCCGAAAACAGTTTTTTGTCCTGGAGGTCGATGTTCCTCACCCTCACTATTTCAACCTTCAATTTTAAATCGACGAGAGGGTCCCAGTCATCAACATTAATGCCCGTCACTCTCTCCCGCGGGGTGGCGGGGGCGGTGGCTGGCGGCGCAGATGGTCCAGATGGCATATATGATGCATATGAAACAGATGAAGCAGTTGAATCTGAAGCCGAGTTTGGATTTGATGGCATATTCACAGGACGCACAGGACGCAGGAGCCACGGCATATAACTGACCTTTCCCATCAGTGAAAAAACCCTGTTTTTCAGCATCGGCCCGGCGATAGAGCCCCACCAGTTGAATTGTGCATTTCCAGCACTCGTCTTTGCGTAGAGCCCGTACATATGGTTTCCGACTATGTTATTGTAATTTGCCTTATTCATCAAACATTTTTCCATATATATCCCGTAACGGTTACCTGTGATATTGCATCCCGATATCCTATTTCCGGTGCAACTTTCAAGCCTTATGCCAAAACGGCTTTCGCTTATTTGACATCCGGCTATTATATTCTTTTTGGAGTTGACCATCCTCACAGACCAAACATTGTGGTTTATCGACGAGTTTTCTATTTCATTATCATCGCAATTAAGCAAAAATATCCCGCCTTCGTTTCCGCTGTTTTTATATACGCTGCATCTCTCTATTGCGCTGTCTGAGCAATTTTCCATATATATCCCCACACCGTTTGTATGGATGGTGCACTGTGAGATTTTATTGTCCAGTGCATTTACTGCCTCTGCCCCCATGCCGTTTTTGTATATGGTGCAGTTCTTTATTTCATTGTGATGGGATTGAATTTCCACGCCGTTACCGTTTTCATATATCCTGCACTTCTCTATAACATTCTTTCCGCCAAGAAGGAGCACGCCGTTCCTGCATGTGTGCAACGTGCAGTTCTTTACCTCATTTTCATCTGAAGCGATTTTTATAAGTGCATTTGCCGCCCCTCCGCCGCCCCCCCTTATCATGAGATTTGATACTTTCACGCTGTCGGATATTATCAGTATTCCATTACCAGAAAAATCTGCATCTATTATTGTTGAGTTTGGCGAACTTCCTTCCAATGAAATAGGTTTGTGTATGGTGATATGCTCGTGGTAAATGCCCGGAAGCACATATATTCTATCGCCGCCGCTTGCATTGTCTATTGCATCCTGAATTTTTTCATAGTCCCCGTTCTCCCCCACGTATATTATTCTGCCACTGGCATCTTCGGAATTGGTTATTTGAAAGAATGTGAAAATCAACATAATGACAACTGCAAGAGCAAACCTTTTCATAGCCTCACCATTGTATGCAAAATTGGAAAGTATTTAAATAATTATGCTACTCTGGTGCCGTATTCAGAGCATGGAATGAAAGGGAATATTTGAATATGTAGCCTGATGCAGTATTGTGAATAAAAAGGTTTCATTTGCGTTTACCGCAATTGCAATCATGTTGGCATCTTCCGTTTCTTCAGTTGGAGGTAGCGTATCCGAAAAACAGGTCGATAATGCCAAAACCATTGAAGTTGCAAGGAGTGAAAGAAATAAAAAAGGAGTTGTCAGTAAATGAAGCAGGAGAAGCAGTAAAAATGCTGGTAAATCCCGTGCAACATTCAGGATAAGTTGAGATGTTGTTCTGCATACAATGACAGTTGGCTACAGCACAGTAATCAGGATTATTATCCATCGGATTTTGCCTGTTTGTCGCAATGAAAGAACAATAAAAGAGATGCTGGCATGAACTGCGGGAAACAAAATGATTCTACCTGTTGGGGCGGCATCTTGATTATCGCTACTATTTAAACAATGTTTTTAAAGCAAGATTGCATTCATAATGAGAATGGTACTTACACCGAAAATAGGGATAACTGGCGCGCCAAAGGTCGGCAAAACCGAAGCTCTCATAAGGGTCATAAAGAGGCTTGAAAATGAGTTTGTTTTTGGGGGGATGATAACAGAAAGTATAGAAAGGAAAGGAGAAAGAGTAGGCTTCAAGGTTGTGGACTGGATTACAAAAAAAGAAGGCATTTTCGCTCACGTTGATTTGGATACAATTTACCGCGTAGGTAAATACAGAATAGATTTGAAAGTTCTTGAAAAAATAGGAATACCTGCCATCCAGAATGCAATAGACGACGAGGGCGTTGACATCATAATCATAGACGAAGTGGGAAAAATGGAACTTGAAAGCAAGAAATTCAGGGAGGTTGTAAGAAAGGCGCTTGATTCTGACAAACCATTGCTTCTTACCCTCCACAAAAAATCAAGGGATTCGCTGTTGCAGGACATAAGGAACATGGACAATGTGCGCATACTGGAGATAACACCTGTTACAAGAAACATATTGCCCTATAAAATAGACAGAATTTTGAAAGAAGGACTCAGATGATAGGGAGGGAAGGCAAAACCAAGATTTTACTCTACGGCAATACTGGAGAAAGAGGACCTGGCACAAAAAAGGACAGGTTTTACAATCCTGCAATGGGACTTGACAGGGATTTATGCATTCTTTTCTCCAGATATGCTGTAAAGCAGGGGTGCAAAAAATTTCTGGATGGTCTTGGTGCAACAGGTGTGAGGGGAATAAGGATAGCAAACGAAGTGCAAGGAGCTGAGGTTCATATAAATGAAATAAATCCTGTTTCTTACGAAGTCATAAAAAAGAATGCTTCGCTCAATAATGTTAATGTCAATGCAACAAATAGTGATATCCGACTGTTGTGCCGGAACAAATACGATTATGTGGATATAGACCCATATGGTTCTCCTGCCCCCTATGCATTGACTGCCTTTCAGATGATACGGGGAAAAGGGTTTGCTGCCTTCACTGCTACAGATAAAGCCACACTTTGCGGAGTTTATGAAAAGGCGTGTATAAGGAGGTACGGGGCAGTGCCGATGCGTGGGGAAGGTATGAAAGAAACAGGACTCAGGATACTGATAGGATTCCTTGTTAGGACTGCTGCCATGCTGGATTTTGGTGCATATCCCGTTTTTTCATATTCTCATGACCATTACTTCAGGGTATATCTCAGAGTCGAGAAGGGGGCAGGGAAGGGCAACGATGCAATTGGGAAAATTGGCTGGATTTGCAGTGATAATGGCTGGAAAGTTAAAAAATTCGATGAGAATCGTGGTAAAAAATGGGCAGGCCCCTTATGGATAGGCAGGCTGAGTGAGAGCAACGTTATAAAATTCATGCATAAGCATGCGGAAAGCGAAAGGGCTAAAAAATTACTTGAACTCATGGACGAGGAACTGCAACTCCCCATGTACTACGAGAGCAGCAAAATATGCAGACATCTCAAAATCCCACAACCGAAACTTTCTGAAGTTATAGATAAATTGAGGGAAAAAGGTTTTTCTGCATCGAGAACCCATTTTTCAGAGGACGGATTCAAAACAGATGCAGATATGAAAGAGATAGAGGAAGTGTTTGGGCAACTATAGATTGCTGTTCACTTCTCTTATTGATTCCTCTAAGATGTCCATGCCCGCCTCCACCTGCTCTGTTGTTATTGAAAGTGGGGGAATATAGCGGATTGCAGATTCGCCGCATGAGAGAAGGAGCAGTCCCTTTCTCAGCGCTTTATCTACTATCTCATCTCTTATCTTTGGCGCTATCTCCTTGCTATCCTTGTCCTTCACTATTTCTGTTGCCTGCATAAGTCCAAGTCCACGTGCATCTCCCACAATCTCGTATTTCTCTTCCATCTCCTTAAGGCGTTTGTGCATTATTTCTCCCTGTTTTGCAGCATTCTCTACAAGATTTTCCTTTTCTATCACGTCTATGGTGGCAAGTGAAGCAGCGCATGCAACGAGATTGCCGCCGAATGTTGTGGAATGTGCTCCTTTAACTCCAAAATCATACTTGGCGTTGAAAACGGCAGCTCCTATTGGAATTCCTGATGCCATTGCCTTTGCCATTGTTATAACATCTGGCTCTACTCCGAAATGCTCTATTGCAAACATCTTGCCTGTTCTCCCGAAGCCAGATTGTATCTCATCGTCAACAAGTATTATGCCATACTTATCTGCAAGTTTCCTGAGTTCCTTCAAAAAAGTTGACGGCGGCACGATATATCCGCCCTCTCCCTGAAGCGATTCGACGAATATTGCTGCCACCTCGTCTGGCGGGACGTATCTCTTGAACATCTCCTCTATGTATCCTATAACCCTGCTTACAAGTTCATCCGGCTCCTCATATCCGTCTATTCCGAAAACATTTCTGTATGGGTTCGGATAAGGGGCATGAACAACTCCCGGCATCCATGGGAAGAAATTCTGTTTGTGGACGGTTTTACTTGCCGTCAGTCCGAGAGCACCCATTGTCCGCCCATGGAAGGCACCCATAAAAGCCAGAATGAATTTCCTTTTCGTGCTCCATCTTGCAAGTTTTATTGCCGCCTCCACCGCCTCCGCCCCGCTGTTTCCGTAATAAACTTTTTTCTCGAAACTGCCGGGGGTTATCCCTGCGAGACGTTTTGCCAGCCTTACCTGCACGTCGTAATAAAAATCTGTTCCCGCAAAATGAATCACCTTTCCTGCCTGTTCTCTTATGGCATCAACAACTGAGGGGTGACAATGTCCTGTATTTACCACCCCAATTCCAGAGGTGAAATCAAAGAAAATGTTTCCATCGACATCCTCAAATACAACTCCCTTTGCATCCTTTACAACTGCAGGGGCTGCCTTTGTTGTCGTTGCCATATACTTTTCATCATCTGAAACTATTTTACTGCCTTCGGGTCCCGGCAAATCTGTTAAAACCTTGGGTCTTTCTTCTTTTCCTGTTATCATGGCTGGGGAATGTGAAATTGCTTTAAAAACTATTTGTTTGACCAGTAGTTTGACCAGTAAAACCACCAATTCATTTAAATAATAAAGTTTTATTACATGGCAGATGCCAAGGGAGAGAATCAAAAGAAAAAGGAAAGAGAAGCAATGGTACAGCGTGCTGGCTCCTCACATGTTCGGCAGGGCAAAGATAGCAGACACTCCGTCGGATGACCCTGAGAAATTGATAGGCAGAAATGTTGAGGTATCACTCCAGGAACTCACAAATGATTTTGCAAAATCCCATATCAAACTTAAATTCAAGATAGTAAATTCTAAAGGATTGGAGGCAAATACCATATTTATAGGCCATTCGTTGACCTCTGATTATGTAAAAAGAATGAGCAGAAAGCACAAATCCAAGGTTGATGGCGTTTTCGATGTTAAGACAAGGGACGGTATTCTTGTAAGGCTGAAGCCGTCTGCCCTTGCTGGAAAAAGGATACAGACATCCCAGAAAAGGGCAATAAGACAGATACTTAAGGAAACCATGGAGAGGGAAGCAAGCACACACGATTTTGAGCAGTTCATAAAACTCATGCTTGACGGAGACCTGGGTAAGGAGGCATACCGCCTCTCAAAGAAAATTTATCCAATAAAGAGAGTAGAAGTCTACAAATCTGAAATTCTTGAAATCCCGAAAGTCGAGGCGATTGCAGACCGCGCCGAGGAAGAA
>VBQP01000042.1 GCA_008297795.1 Thermoplasmata archaeon
TGGGGGATTATCCTCCTGGTCATGATTGTAGCGGGAGCTGCTCTTGCGGGTATCCAGCTGATGAAATACTGGGAGATATTCCTCGTCATAGGTCTTGTCATTGTAGCAGGTGTGCTCTGGGGTCTGTATAGAGAAATAGAGGGCAGGAGATAGGATGGAGCTGTCAAGCCTGATTTCGACATGCCATAGCGGCGCAACATGGTTCATACTGTTCCTCATCATGGGGTTTGTCATGCTGCTGTTGCATAAGCAGAAGGCATCCCGTGAGACATGGATAGATGCCTTCCACTTCTTCGTCGGGCTCTTCGGCATAGTATTTGGCATAGGATACGGATTTGCAGTTGTCAGGGACATCGTGGGCGATTCTTTCCATGCCGACTACACCGTATCGAGCATGGTGCAGCTCATATTCATCATCATATGGGCGGTCATAGTTTACATGGCTTTCAGGAAGCTGACAAGTCCGAATGAGGGGGCAAAAGGCTGGAGATGGCTCGGAATCCTGATTGCAGGCTACACGATAGGGGCAGCCGTAAACGTGATTTTCTCAGGCGGCAGGTCGCTGCCATTCGTGGGGTGGTTCACATGACGCTGAGCCAGGACCAGATATGGAGCTTGATTACTCTGGCAGTTTTCCTGTTCATACTTGCCATATGGGTAAAAATGAAACCCGGGGGACAGAAAAAACCGACATGGTGGGTTGTTGCAGCTGCTCTCATAGGCATAGGCATCTATTTCTTCCCGATGGGAGCAATAGATGCGTATGAGCTCACACAGACAACATTCCATCTTTCTTACATAGAGAACTATGTCCTGTGGCTCCTGCTATGCACGGCTCTTATTGCTGCAGGACTCGTGATAATAATAAAAAAGAGAGGGAGAAAGTGAACAAGAAAGAGAGAAATTTCAGCAGAATGAGAAGAAAAAGGGCAAGAGCAAAGGAGGGATGGTCATGAAGGAAATGAAGACATACAAAGATTTCGTGATAAGATACTGGATTGTCCTGCTGCTAATCATTACAGTCATAGCCATGATACTTCTTTATAACGAGTACGGGGGATAAAATGAAGGCGAGATGGCTCATAGCAGGCTCTCTGGCGTGTTTTTTGCTCGGATGGGTAATTCCCTTCGCTCTATATGCAAACGAAGTAAATCAGGGCGCAGATGACCTTGGAGACGTGCTCTGGGTGCTGGTCGCTCCAAGCCTGTATGCGTATATCACATTGATATTCTGGATACTGGCAGCTGTAGTGTTCATTGCCGGAATTTTTGTCTGGCTGAAAGGTAAAAAGAAACGGAGGTGATAAAACGCCGAAAGTAAAGGATTTACCGAGAAAGGCGCAAAAGGCATTCTGGGCTAAAGTAGGGGGCAAATACCACAGGGTGAGAGTCCCGATCAGAAAGGCAAGAATGAAGATGCTTCGCCGCTCAAAACACGCTCAGGCAGCAGACATGGGAAAGACCGCCAGGATTGTACTCAATCCACGGTCGAATATGCTTCATGTATGGATGGAAAACCCTGAGAAAGTGGATATCGAGGGAATAGACACAAAGGGCTCCACTCTCGAAGATATACGCAAAAAACTGAAGTGGACAGTCAGGCGTGAACAGAAAGAGACAGAAAAAACAGTCAAAAAAATAAGGAAGGAAGAGCAGCAGCTCGAAAAGGAGCGGATGAAACCGCATCCCGACCAGAGAATGATTGCCAAGCACACAAGGGCAATACGTTCCGAGGTGAGAAAGGGCCTGCGGAGGCGCATGAAGGCATATTTCGACATAGGCAGATATAAGAAACAGATGGCAAAGAAAATCGCTGAAGAAGGCAATATGACGTATCTGGAAGTGGTTCATCTCATAAATCTTGCACCGAGAGAATACAACCTGCCGAGCGATACAATCGACTGGTATGCAGATATTGACCCCTCACTCAGTTATTATGAAAATAAAGCCATTCTGGAGGAAAAGCTGCAGAAAAACGGCGGGTTTGACCCCGACCGCATGAGCAGCAGCGATATAGACACGCTGGCAGAAATATACGAGCAGCAATGGCAGGACTATGTCAGGGAATATGCGGAGGAGGATGTGAAAACTGCCAGAATGGCGCTGAAAAACCCTGAGAAATATTTCTATTCAATCTACGGCAGGAGACCAACGACAGAAGAGGATAAGAAAGAGCTGGAGCAAATCAAGAAAGATATGCAGGACTACCTCAGGGTAGCAAAACGGTATGTAGATTCCTAAAATGAAAAAGAAAAGAGGAATGAGAATATGGAAAGAAAAGCAAAAAACAAAGGAAATGGAAATGAAAGTAGAAAGAGCTGGTACACTGTAGGTATTGTTGTGAGGGTGCACTCCGAGAACCCACGCATGGACGATGTCATAAAAGAGAAAATAGAGGGCATTCCGGACGTGGATACGGTTTTCGTGACGTCCCATCCCGGAAAAATCCTGCTTTACAAGGAGGGGCACACGGACATGATTGACACAGCCGAGATTATGGGGGTGAAACCGTGAACGACCCTGTGCCTTTCGTGATTGGTATGGGAATGGGCATGCTCTTCGGCTATTTCGGGGTTGCTGCCTGTTTCACGAAAAAAATCTTCACCCACAAATGCAGCAGCTGCGGTACAAGAGTCATAGGCAATGTGAATGGTGTAAAGGTAGCAGACAAGACATATCTCTGTATCAGTTGTTATGAGCAGGAAAAAAAGCAGTGGGGGGAACACCTCGCTGAAAAATATGCTGTGGAGGTGAAAAATGCCACGGCATAGGCTGCATCCAGTATGGTGGCTCGTAATCGGCTTTTTCACGTTGCTGGGGATAAACACAGCCGTTCTCATATTCACAGGCATAAATCTCTTCCATGAATTTATCGGTTTCATCCGCAATGTGGCAGGAATGGCCATGATTTTTGCGGCCACCATGGAAGAGGATGCATACAAAACCGCCATACAAAAAATACGTGCTCATGAGAAATCGAGAAAAAAGAACAGGGACACCATAACCAAAATGGTAAAGGTAATGGGAGTCATATTCGTGTTCCTGCTCATTCTGCTTTACATCACACAGCCAAGCTCAGTCCTTCTGTACTGGACAGGAATTGCAGTGGGAGAGCTGTTTGCTTTCACCTGGTATGTTTTCAAGACATTCTGGATGCTGTTCCTGGGATTGGGCATAGGCATCATATCTCACAGCAAAATACCGAGAATATCTTATGACATTAAGGGAGACCCCAGAAAAGTGAGGCAGTTCATAAAACCGTCCACAATAACAGTCCATAAAGACCTCATATGCGTTCTGGGAACCAACGGACTTTATTATATAGCCATGAGAAAGGGATGTGTATGGGACGGCTGGAAAATCGATGTTGCATATCCGGTAATTCCTGAGCAGGAAAAAAATGTGATACTGCTTAAAGATGTTGAAGGGCAGCTCGAGAAAATGTACAACTATGAAAAGAAAATACAGCAGCTGCAGGCAGTGAATGAAAATCTGAGCTGGGAGCTCCGCCAGAAAATACGTTTTCAGAAGGACGAGACGATGAGGTGAATGTCATGCGGCGTGTCATCGCAATCCTTGTCCTGTCAATCCTTCTCCTGCCTTCTGTCGCCATGCTGTCCGCAGCAGATGGCGGTAAGGGGAAAATAAAGGATAACTTCGTTTTCATCCAGACAGGCATAGCCGACCAGTACGAGAACGACCGTGATGTCACATGGCAGGTGAGATGCCAGGCATACAGGAACGGCATACCTCTGGACACAGCCATAAAACTTTACATATACGACTCCAACGGGCAGTATCTCCTCGATACCGAGTCACCAAACCCCATGACCGTTTATCCCGGGGAAATTGCAACCGTGAATATGGGGCTCTGCGAGGTCGGGCTGTACAGGGCAAAGCTGCTGGCAAAGAGCGGTGACCTGCAGGGCACACTGACGGCTCAATGGGTGGTGATGTATCCTCCGTACAACTACTATTTTGCCTGGAGAGGGGAAACTTCATCTATGCACGGCACCGGAACTGTCAAGGCCGAGTTCCGCTCCCAGGAAACATACAAGGTAAAGATATTCAACGAGACCACGAACCGCACGGAGACCATAGAGAAAAAGAGAGGATTCGATGTCACCTTCTACACCTATGAGAGCGGAGGCAAGCATATCATACGCCAGTTCACGAACGTGACTTCCATAGACGAAACATTCAGGGAGATATACCAGACAGGGATATATTGCGACGTAAAAGATGAACATGGCTGGATAAATGCCGAGAACCGTGACCCGTGGACGGGCAGGACAATGCCATATCACTGGCTCGGCAGCAGAAAATGGCAGGCAACGCCAAAATGGACGACAGAACAGGTCATAGTTGCTGTCATCGCCATTGCAGGCATCATGCTGATCGCCACACAGTCATCGCTGATGGAATATATGGATAACCGAAAGAAAAGGAAGCTCGAGGAATACAGAAAGCACGGGCCTTTCGGAGGTGGTGACTGATGGCAGATAAAACAAAAAAGGAGCATGCAACAACAAGCAGCGAGCACGAATGGTACAGCCAGATGATACAGCTCATAAAGTCGGATATTGTCGAGCTGGGAACAATCCCCACAAATGTGGGGGAAGTAGATACCGGAGATAACGGTGCGATGTACGGCTCGCTGCTGGAGAAAGCTGCCTGCATATCCATGATAGAGGGGTATAGGGACAAGATTTCCGTGACCAAGGATGCCATAAAATTCAGGGACGAATCGAGCGATGGCGATGCCGGCGAGGCATGGATATCCTACGGCAAGGAGGAGCTCAGCAACTTTGTTCTCTTTATGCAGGTGAAAGGAAAAGTCAGGGGAATGATGATTGATTTCCTGATGAAACACAAACCGGAGGGCAGGATATGAGCATGGAAGGCGAAAACGAAATACTGGATGTTCAACTCGGATGGAAGGCGATTTTCGATAACCTGCAGGCAAAGTATGCACATCTGCTGAGCAACAACAGTCCAAGGGTCTCGGATGTCGCCAGAACGATGTATTCCATGATTCCCTCGGCGTATCTTGATCAGGAATTGCACGATGCCTGGAAAAAATATTTCATACCCAAAAAAGAGCTGGACATGAACAAAGAGGAGCACCAGGAAAAGATGAGCGAACTTCTGAGGGCATTTGAGGATTGGTCGAACAGAAACAACATGTGGGTGAAAAAAGAATTTATCGACCAGCAGGAGCTCCTGTGGCACCAGGTCAAAGAGCTTGCCGATGAGGGAGATATGGAAGAGCTCATGATATTGTTAGGTGTGGAGGAATATGGCGCCGACTGACAACACGAAGCAGATATCCACGCTTTCCAGGAAGGCATATGAAAATCTGAAAGACAGATACGGGCAGAATGTGGCAGATGCTGTCTTTTACTGCAGCCACGAAAGCGGCCGTTCAATCCTGATGAAGTTATATTTGAATAAAATCAGGGAAGAGCTCGAGATAAGGGGAGATATGGAGCGCATAAGGGAAATCATACTGGAGGCAGAAATACTGATGGGAATGCACGAAAGGATCAGCCAGCTCATGCAGAGCGAAGTGGGATATTTCGGCAGCATGGTTCCCCTGGACTTTGGGAAGGAACGCCTGCGCCTTGACGACTTCTGCGATTTGTATTTCAAGAAAATCGCATACCCGGGCTCGCATGTCCTGATAAAAGGATGGAAGGGCGGGGGAAAGACGAATCTGGCGCTGGTGTTTGCAGATTATGCAAGGAGAAGGGGCTATGCGGTGGCAATGAATGTCCCGCTAATCCATTCTGACGAAAGATACGATGATGTATATGAGATATACCGCATGAGTGACCTGCTGCAGCTGAGAGTGGAATTGCCGGCCGATACTCCCATGCTTTTCATCATGGATGAAGCGGACCAGACATGGGCACGCATACTCGGGACAACAAAAGAGCACAAGAACCTCAACAAATTCGAGAACCTGACACGCCACTACAACATTGCAGTTGTTTCGGTATGGCATGTCGAAAAGGATATCCCGGAGCCGCTGATTAAGCAGGTAGATGACGGGAAGGCCACGCTCATTGTCAAGACAAGGAAGGATACCGCCACCACCAGGGGAATAGTGGACTGCCACATAACACACATACCACGCTCCCCGATAGAATACATGAGCACGGGTGAACGCTCGGCACAGACGGTATACATGGACGTGGATATCACCGCCATGACAAGGAAGCTGGCAGGAGTCCAGGATGACAAAAAAGCCAGGGATATCCTGAGAAGGGCCATACACGACCAGTCGGTTATCATGGAAGATTACAAGGAAATGGAAGGCGAAAAGAAGCTGATATCCGATGTCATGCTCGAGGTCATCGACAATTTCAAGGATTTCATTTCCCCGACGGACAGGACTGTGGATTGGAGGGCCGTCATGAATGCAAAACGCATAGGTGAAAATGATGCGAAGCTGGTCAAGGACGAGATCATGAGGCAAATCAAGAAGATATGGACTGATTTCAAAGGTAACAACCTCTCGGAGATTCCTGACGATGTGCTGAAAAAAATCAGGGGAGCGATAGAGGAAAAATACCTCTGATTGTGACTTTCGCCATGAAAAGTGGGGATTTATCCCGCTCTCGCCGTGTTTTGTGGGCATTTCACGTGCGAGGCTGCTTTTTGGTCTGTCTATACTCTACGCTTTATTTCGCTCTCTCTCTTTTTTCATTTTTTTTCAATTCTCAGTATCTGTTTTGCGTATAATTTGGATACGTTGTATAGTTTGTGCAAACAACATGAAAAAACGTTTTA
>VBQP01000043.1 GCA_008297795.1 Thermoplasmata archaeon
TGAACGGAGATGAAATTACAGTTGTTGGCTCATCCGCTTCATCTGTTGAGCCTTCATCGCATGTTACGTTTGCAATGTTGTGGAGGATTGTTCCGTTCTCCACATCATATTTTACTCTGGCAGTAATATCATATTCAACATAGTCTCCTGGAGAAAGTTTTGTTATATGCCATATTATGGTATGACCATTATCATATCCTCCATCATCGGATACTATTGAAATTCTGGTCTCATCATAATCATCTATAACCCGCACATTTGTTGCATCCTCATTTCCTTCATTGGTAACATTGATTGAATATGAAAGAATACCTCCTGATTCCACCGGATCAGGGTTATCGTGTTTTCTTACAACGAGGTCGGGAGCAGTAACTATGACCAGGTGGGTTTGGTAGTGGGTGCTCTCTTTATTGGCAACCATATCTGTTGAATACCATCGTATCTGATTTATACCATAATGAGTCATCATAAATCTTGCAGATATTATTCCATCTGCAGGATTGCTATCGCCTTCACTATTATCCCATATGGTTTCGTTTGAAACCATCGTATCCACAAATCCATTGCCATCACTGTCCCACCATATCTCATAATGCAGGTACCTTATTCCAACTGAGCAATTACCGCTATCTGTACCATTGAGCCATATCGGGGTTTCATCTGTTACAGTATAAACCCCGTCTCCCTCGCCATCTATATCTTTTGTTGTTACAGGGGGTGTATTGTCAACATGTACATAACTCCACTTTATCATTGTCGGTTCCTCAAGACACCAGAATGTGTCATTTCCACCCCATTCCTCCCCCCAGTCATAAAACATTACCTCAACTGCACCATCGCCATCTATATCTCCAACCACAGGGGAGGTGTGTATAGGTCCGTTTGTCAGGAATCTGGATAAAAGTGAACCATTCTGCCCGTACAATTTGTAAAGGTAACCGTCATCCGACCCTATGAATATGTACAGGCTTTTGCCCAAATCGCTTTTGGAATAAAAGCCCGTTCTGGCACAATCATGCCTGAACATAGGCCATTCAGAACTGTATAGAGAAGTTGTGTCTGAAAGTGCAGGGGATGAATAAACTGCTCCTCCAGTATAGTATTTCCACTCCATTGCACCTGTAACATTCAGACAATAAATGCTTCCATCCAGAGAACCGAAAACTATTTCGGGAAGACCATCTCCATCCACGTCGCCAATTGCGGGCGAAGAATAAACTGCCCCATCAGTCTTGAAGCGCCACTGCATATTTCCCGTCTTTCCGTCAAGGCAGTAAAGATAGGTATCATTTGAGCCAACCAAAATTTCAAGTTGCGGGTCATCGTCAATATTTGCTAAAGCCGCTGATGAATATACTGCAGCACCTGTGGTATAGTTCCACTCAACATGTCCATTCGCCCCATTCAAAACATAGAGATTTCCATCCAGAGAACCCACAACCACTTCCTTGCTCCCATCATCATCAACATCATCGACAGCTGGAGAGGCAATTATAGGCTCCCCATTATCAAATACCCATAGAACGTCCCAATCAGTGCCTTCGACTCCAAGGTCACCGTACTTCCATGGGAAATAAGGAGAACTTCCATCAAAACTTCGTGGCAGATGTATACCGTCATCCACGCCATCTGAGTTATCCCCATCAAAACACCAGACATTGTGGTATGGATTATTGCCTATCACCAGTTCCAACCCCTCCAAATTGGGATTATCATCGACAATATCAACCAGCGCAGGAGAAGAATGCCAGCAGAAACTTCCGCCTGTCTCCCCATGTGATGGAAACATCCACATAAAACTGCCATCATTCTCCATTACCTCTACGTTCCATCCACTTGTTGTTCCTGCCGCTATTTCAGGCGTTCCGTCGCCATTTATATCACAGATTGCTGGCGAACTTCTTGCTTCGTCGGTTTCTGTAGGTCTTGCCCACAGTATGCTTCCGTTAGATGACCAGCACCGCCATATTCCGCCCTTGTATGCATAGCCGAGTTCAGGATAATAATTGTTTACTTCATCACTTCCGCATACTATTTCTAGGTCGGGTGTGGAATTGAAAAGGTCTGCAATAGCCGGAGAAGAGCCAAAGACCATGAGTTTATACTTGTCTGCATAGTAACTGTACTCTTCCCAGCAGTGGGTGACTATGTGCTGGTAAGAGTGATTCCATTCCTCTCGCAGTGGCAGTTCTGTACCGAATTCGCTATTGCCCACCTTGTCAGTGCTGTATGCCTTTATTCTGTGGTAACATGAAGAACTTATGGTAAAAGAAATGGAAATATCTGGAGAAGTGTCATCATCGTTTGGGTCGTTATCATATACGGTGACATTTTTTTCTAAAGTTTCGAAAACGTCATCGCCATCAGCATCTTTCCAGACTTCATAGTGGGTCCAGTCCACACCGCTCTCATCGGTTGCATTTACATATACAGTGGTATTTGTATTTATCCACCTCTCACCACCCATTTCAACAAGGGGAGATGCATACTCGATGGTGGTCGTAGGAGGAGATTCATCGCCAGCCCCGAGAAGACTTTGCCCCCGTGAATTATTCACATTCGGCAATATTGAGATTATTATCAGGATAACGCCGATTATCAAAAAAATGGCCAATTTTTTCTTGCTATGAGTACTCATATAGTCTTTAAATGCATTGCATACATTTAAAATTAACCTTCAAAAACCAAAGATTTCATATATCCTCCCCACATATACTTATTCTGGGATGGGATGTTCAGCAGAGCGATGAAAGATGCATCGAAAATATCAGATTTACTTATGAGGCAGGAAGAAATCCATATTGTCACACACATAGATGCAGATGGGATAGCCGCAGGCACAATAGCAAAAAAATCTCTGGATAGAGAGGGCATCGAGAATACCATCCGGTTTGTAAAACAACTTGACGAAGATACGATAGAGGAAATAAAAGATACGGGAAAAATGACATGGTTCACAGACCTTGGCAGCGGCATAATTTCAAAACTTGATGGACTCGACTATGTGATTACAGACCATCACATGCCCGACATCGATGGAGGAAAAAGGATACATAACTGGAGGCATTTCAATCCCCATACATATGGTATTGACGGAAGCAAATCCATATCAGGAGCGGGGCTTGCGTACATGATATCAATTTCAATGAATCGTGAAAACAGGGATATGGCAGACCTTGCAATGGTAGGTGCCTCTGGAGATTTGCAGGATGCTGCTCTGTGCAGGTTTTTTGGCTGGAACAGGAAAATAATAGATATTGGGAAAAAAGAGGGGGTGCTTGGCACAATGGTAGATTTGAGGATGTTCGGGAGACATACCAGGCCCCTTTACAAACTCCTTCAATATTCGGATGATCCTTTCTTTCCAGGGCTTTCTGGAAGAGAGAGCGCATGCATATCATTTTTGAAAAGCCTTGGGATAAGCGATGGAGGCAGGGAAAAAAGATGGATAGAACTATCTCCGGATGATAGAAAGAGGGTTACTTCCGCCCTGGTCAAACTCCTGATATCAAAGGGATTTGGAAGTGCGTTTTCCTCCCGCCTTGTCGGAGAGGTGTGCGAACTGAAGCGCGAAAAAGCAGGAACAGAATTGAGAGATGTGAAAGAATATGCTACTCTGCTAAATTCAACGGCGAGATATGGATATGCAGAGGTGGGAATGAGAATATGCATGGGGGACAGGGAGGAGTACCTCAAAAAAGCAAATGACCTTCTCAAAAACCATCGCAGGCATATTGTGAATGGCATACAGTTTGTTAAAAAAGAAGGTGTTCAGGAGTATGGCATGCTCCAGTACTTCAACGCAGGCGATCACATAAGGGATACAGTTGTGGGGATAATAGCCGGCATAATACTTCATTCAAGAGAAGCAAAAAATGACAATCCCATAGTTGTATTCGCCGATAAAGATGGCAGGGAAGTGAAAGCCTCCGCAAGAACAACCGCACCCCTGGTAAGCAGAGGGGTTGATCTCTCAAAGGCGATGCAGAAAGCAGCATACCAGTTGGGCGGCACCGGCGGCGGGCACGAGATGGCGGCAGGCGCCACAATCCCCAGAGGGACAGAAGATGAATTCCTCAAAATGCTGGACAAAGAGATAAGGAATCAACTAACCTGAACAGCCCTTTATTCAAATGTTCTAAATGTCTCAGACCCTGTATATTTTAATCAACTTCACTTTGAAATACACGGTCTTGCCTGCCATGCTGCTGAAGGTATAGCCATTTGCTTCAAGGTCTTCTTTCAGATAATCCTGAGGGATGTCATCAAAAATTCTTGTCACGTTGAAAGTTCTGTTAAAACTCAATGTCTTGTTTATCTCAAAATAGTGTGTTTCATTGCCATAAGTCACAGAGACATTTATTTTATCATCGGTCACATTTTCCACGGTATAAACATATCCATAATAGGTGAAATTAGAACCCACTTTTGGATTTGTTACAAGGGTGATGGTGGTATCGTTAAAAGATGCTTCTGTGGCATTTTCCCAGAAAGGATACAGTGTGATGCCGTGCAACTCATTTGGAGTGGTTTTGAGTGTTGCATTTGTCTCGTTGAAAGAGATTACTTCTGTGGCATTTTCCCAGAGCCAGTAAGGGAAAAGAATGGTATTGGAACCCCATTGATAGGCAGGCACTGTGAATTTTTCTCCTATTTCTGGCATCCATTTGAAGTCTATTGTCATATTTTCCGGGTCCACATCCGTTATCATAAATTTCAGATTTGGTCCCATAAAATCTGATGAAAAATTCACCCCTTTTTTGACAGGCAATCCATATGCTTCTTCGGGAGGTATAGGGCCTATGATCTTCTCATCACCTTCTCCCATTCCTTTCATACCCTCCAAAAGCCCTTTTATCTGGGATACTCTTCGCCCTTCTATTCTGCCCAGGCTGCTGTAATCCCATCCCTCCGGGTATTTCGATGCAGGAGTATCTCCGATATATCCTTTCATAGAGGTGAGGGAATAATTTGTTTCGTCAAAAGGTGTATCTTTTGTTATATTATCGCCGCTGCCAAAAGAGGAATCAAATATGCTTCCATTCTCAAAGTACCCTATATAATAGAATTCAACAAAATCTCCTTTCTCAACCTTTAAAGGCTGGTGCTCCTTCCATATTTCATATCCATAGTACCCGCTTGCCGCCCCCGCAAGGAGAACAAGGGCAATGATTGCAACAATTACAGATTTTTCCAGTTTCATTTTATCCCTCTCATGAAAGATTCAAGTCTATTAAAGGCTTCCTCCAGCATTTCCATCGGGGGCAATGTAACAGCACGGAAGTGGTTCTTCCCATATTCAGGAGAAAAACCAGAGCCATGAACAAGAAGCACATGTGCATTGTGCAAAACGTCAAGTACAAATTCTTTGTCGTTTTTCCATCCGTCGATAGCCTCTATTTTCGGAAATATGTAAAAAGCGCCGTCCGGCTTTGTGGATGATATGCCTTCTATTTCATTCAACCTCTTATATGCAAAATCGCTCCTTTTTTTCAACTTGCCGACCATATCAGGTATGTGATCCTGAGGACCCCTCAGTGCAGCTATCATAGCCCGCTGGCACACAGAATTTGCGCAAAGCCTTGCCCTTGCTATCCTGAGAAATGCATCCTTTATGCGGTCAAGTTTGCCATCAACGTTGTTAAAAATAGCATATCCCATCCTCCAGCCAGGAACAAGATAAACTTTTGAAAAACCATTGAATGTTATAATCGGTACATCTTTGGCGAGAGATGCTGTCGCGTAATGGCGCTTCTCAAAAACAATGTCATCATATATTTCATCTGAGACAACCGCAATGTTATTTTCTGCTGCTATATCCGCCATCTCTTTTATCGTTTTTCTTGGATATACCGCCCCTGTGGGATTGTTTGGGTTTATTATTACCAGGGCTTTTGTCCTCTCGGTTATTTTTTTTCTTATATCTTCAACATCGGGCTGCCAGTTTTCTTCCTCTATGGTGCGGTAAGCAACAGGCTCTGCCCCGTTAAAACGCGTAACAAGGTTGTAGGGAGGGTATGTGGGGCCTGGCACAAGTATCTCATCCCCTGCATTCAAACTTGCCGAAAGGAAAATCTGCAGGGTTTCTGTAACCCCTGTTGTGATACATATATCATCAGGGTCGTAATCCATGCCATTTCTTCTTTTCTCTCTCGCTGCTATTTCTTCTCTCAATTCCCTGTAACCCTCTGAAGGGGCATAGCCATTATACCCGTCCATGGCTGCCTTGCAAAGCGCCTCTTTTATGTGGGGGGGCGTGTCGAAATCGTAGGCAATTGGGTCACCGATATTCAGCTTCAAAATTTTAATGCCTTTCTCCTCAAGTTTCCTTGCCGGTACAACAACCTCCCTTATTGCATAGGAAACTCCCTGCGAGCGCTCTGAGGGTTCTATCATGAAATTTCCCATATATGCATGAGTAATAAATAGTTATTGTTTTTTGGAAAAACGGTGTTCAAAAAAGATATATACAAACTCTGCATTTAAAGGGAGATGAAATATGGCGCTGTTTTACTGGCAATAATTATAGCCCTGCCTCTCGTGACCGTACAACTGCAGGGAGATGCATCAAGCCCTTCCGTTCTGTACGTGGGCGGCTCGGGCACAGGAAATTACACCACTATCCAGGGCGCCATCAATGCTGCAAATGATGGCGATACCATTTATGTTTATCCAGGCACATACAAAGAAAATATTGTGGTAAGCAAAGGGGTGAATATCGTTGGCACAGATGCGACCATTGATGGAGGTAAGGTAGGAGATGCAGTGCTGATAACAGCCAACCATACTTCAATATCGGGATTTAGAATAGAAAATAGCAGCACCACAGGCGCAGGAATAGTTATAGAAGCATGTTATGTGGAAATACATGAGTGCACAATTAAGAATAATTTTTACGGCATCTACACGGGATATTGTAATATCAGCATATCACATAATAATTTCCTTGGAAATTCCCACAATGCATGGGATACTGGAGGGAATGACTGGGATGACGGAACAGAAGGCAATTACTGGGATGACTATGCAGGAAGTGATGAAAATATGGATGGCATAGGAGACTCACCTTATGCTATAGAAGGCGGAATAAGTTTTGATAACCACCCCCTGATATATCCATATGGCAAACCTGTTGCGATTTTTATGCACACCCCTAATGGATTTCAGATGGAATTCGATGGCTCTTTCTCTATAGATTACAGCGGTATTATTGAGAATTACACCTGGAATTTCGGAGATGGGAACATAAGTTACGGACAGAAAGTAAACCATACATATGCCAGCAACGGCATATATGAGGTAACTCTCACCGTGAAAGATGATAATGGGAAAACAGGCAACTCAAGCAAGGAAGTCATAGTTGATACAGAGGCACCCTCAACAACATGCAGTCTGATTCCTCCTGCCCCAAATGGTGAAAGCGAATGGTACATAAGCGGCGTTTGGCTCGATTTCAATGCATCTGATTTGCTGTCAGGTGTAAATTATACAGAATACAGGGTGGACAGTAATGACTGGGAGGAATACACAGGAAATGCTTCGATAAAGAAAGATGGAAGCCACTATATCCAGTATTACTCTGTGGACAGGTATGGAAATTCGGAAACAGTAAAGCATTTCTCCTTAAAAATAGATAGAACGCCCCCATACACTATTGCCGAGCCACAGGAGAATGAAAGCACATGGTACAGAACAGATACAATTGTCACTCTGGAAGGGCATGATAATACCTCAGGCATATATGCGGTAAAATATAGGATAAACGGAGGGGTGTTTGTTCAATACAATCAAGAGATAAATATAACTTCAGAAGGCATACACACAATAGAATACTTCTCAAAAGATATTGCAGGCAATGCAGAAAAACTGAAGAGCATGGAAGTGAAAATAGATAAAACAGCCCCGTCTCTGGATGTAAAGGCGCCGAGAAAGTCATATCTTTATATAATGGGCAGGGAGATAATGCCTCTCGATGGATTCGACAATTCTGCAATTATTGTGGGAAGCATGAACGTGGATGCAGATGTCAGGGACAAAATTTCGGGTGTGGAGAAGGCGGAGTTTTATGTTGACAATGCTCTAAAACAAACTGTTTCAAAAGCACCTTACATCTGGACATGGAATGAAGTTGCTGTGGGCCCCTACACCCTGAAGGTTGTTGCATACGACAATGCAGGTAATAAAGTGAGTACTGAGGTGCCCTTTATAATCTTCAACTTGCAGTATTGATAAAAAAGTTTAAGTTCTATAATGACTATCCCTTCTTTGGATAAATATGGTAGAATATGAAACAATAAGGACAGAGGAAATAAAGTTTGGTCGCAACAACTTTATAGAGGTTGCGAGAAAAAAGGCAATAAGCGAGAACGGCGAAAACGAATTTATTTCCACCATATCAAGAGGCTACTACCTTGATGACGGTTCTCGCAAATGGAAGGCATCCATAACCCTGCCGGCAGAGCAGGAGAAGAGGGAAGAGATAGCAGAATTAATAAAAACTCTGTAAATTTTTAGGATGATATGCCTTGGCATAGAAGGCACTGCGCATACTGTGGGCATAGGGATAGTCAGAGACAAGCCTTTTGAGATTCTATCAAATGTTTCCAGCATGTACAGGCCTGCAGCAGGAGGGATACACCCCAGAGATGCAGCAAACCACCATGCTTCAGTATTCACAGACATACTGAAAAAATCACTTGATGAAGCAAATATAGGTTTTGGCAACATAGATTTAATTGGTTTTTCCATTGGTCCCGGACTGGGGCCCTGCCTGCGGACGGCGGCGACAGCCGCCCGCGCCCTCGCCCTCTACCTGGAGAAACCCATAATGGGAGTCAACCACTGCATCGCTCACCTGGAGATAGGAAGGGCTGTTACTGGAGCAGATGACCCTGTGCTTCTTTATGTGTCAGGAGGGAATACCCAGGTAATAGCGTTCATGAACGGAAAATACCGCGTTTTTGGGGAAACCCTTGACATAGGAATAGGAAACTGCCTTGACAAGTTTGGACGGGAAGTTGGCATGCCTTTCCCCGCAGGTCCCAGAATAGAGGAAATGGCAAAGAGAGGGAAAAAATATGTCCCTCTCCCATATTCTGTCAAGGGCATGGACGTTTCTTTTTCGGGCATACTAACTGCTGCCATGCACGCCATGGAAAGGGAGAGAATCGAGGATGTATGCTTTTCGATGCAGGAAACCTGCTTTTCCATGCTCACTGAAGTAACTGAAAGGGCAATGGCTCATACTGAAAAAGCAGAGGTTCTGCTTGGTGGCGGCGTTGCCTCGAACAGAAGGTTGCAGGAGATGGTCAGGAAAATGGCGGAGGAGAGGGGGGCAAAATTTTACTGTCCTCCCGGGAAAGTGCTTGTTGACAATGGGGCAATGATAGCCTGGACAGCAATTCTGATGAAAAAGAGCGGCATGGAGATGGGAATAGAAGATACGTCGATAAAACAGAATTTTCGCACAGATGAGGTCGATGTAAAATGGAGATGATAATAAAGAGGGGCGCAGAGGCTGAGATTATCCTTTCCGAATGGATGGGGAGAAAAGTTATCATCAAAAGAAGGGTGAAAAAAGGGTACAGGATAGATGAGATAGATAAAGAGTTGAGAATGCAGAGGACAAAAAAGGAAGCGCTGCTCATGGCAGAGGCAAGGAAGGCAGGCGCATCTGTTCCCATAATATATGACATCAACCTTTCAGATATGACAATAACAATGCAGTACCTTGAAGGAAGAAGAGTGAAGGATTGCATAGATGAGATGGAAGGAAGGGAACAGAGGGGAATATGTGAAAAAATCGGTGAAGGGATAGCATCAATACACAGAAACGGAATTGTCCACGGCGATATCACAACTTCCAATATAATAATCCACATGGGCAAAACCTATTTCATAGACTTCGGACTCGGAGAAAAAAGCAGCGAGAGGGAGAAGCAGGGTGTTGACCTCCATCTGCTCATGGAGGCTTTCAAGGCAGCACATGAAAACGAAGAACTTTTCAACTGGGTTTTTGATTCATATGAAAAAAATTTTGAGGAAGCGAGCGAGGTAATAAAAAAGGTGGAGGAAATAGCCGAGAGAGGCAGATACGTGGTGAGAGGATGAAAATATATTTTGTCACAACAAACACAGGAAAGTATGAGGAAGTCAAGAAGATGCTCTCAGAACATGAAATAATCAGGAAGGATATGACATATCCTGAAATACAGGCAGATACGCTTGAGGAAGTGGCAGATTTTGGCATGGAATTTTTATCAAAAAAACTCGATGGAAAAATAATGCTGGAGGACTCAGGGCTTTTCATAAATGCGCTTAACGGCTTCCCCGGGGTTTATTCTGCATATGTTTTCAAAAGCATAGGGAATGAGGGGATAATTAAGCTGATGGCGGGAATTGAGGACAGGAGGGCATATTTCAAATCGGTAATAGCGTTCTATGATGGCAAGGTGAGATTTTTTGAGGGGGAATGCAACGGGAGCATATCTGAAAATGTTAGGGGGGAATCGGGTTTTGGCTACGACCCGATTTTCATCCCTGAAGGAGAGGCAAGAACTTTTGGAGAAATGGAGAAAGAAGAAAAAAACAGGTATTCCCACCGGGGGATGGCTGTCCTCAAGTTGAAAAAATTTTTGAGGGTATAGAAGTCATGCTACTCTTTTCTGGATAAACAATAAACGCCCAGAAACAGCAGGAGTATGCCTGTGACCTGCATAACCGTTAGCAACTCCCCGAGTATTAAAAAAGCAAATATGGACGCAAAGAAAGGGGAGGAGAGTTCCAGGGCTGAGACCTGCGCCGCCTTGATGCGCTTCAAGCCTTCGTAATAGAGAATGGTTCCGACTCCTACGACAACACCCACCAGAATCTGATAAATATTTTTGATTATAATGCCCGAGTTAAGGGATAGATAGAATGCAAAAAATATTGAGGCAATTGAGAATCTGTAGAATGTTATCACCGAAGAATGCATGTCCCTGAGATATTTTCTGACTGCTATTGCAGCCGTAGCCCATGCTATTGTTGCTGCAAGAACCATCAGGTCACCCGTGCTACCGAGTTTCAACTCAGCAAGATTATGGAAGGTTCTGGTTGTTACCATAAGTCCTGAAAACATCATCAGGGAAATGCCTGCATAATCGAACTTCGTGAGTTTTTCTTCCCTGAGAATGAGAAATCCTATCAATACTATGAAGACGGGCTGCATATGCCCTATCAGCACAGCGTTCAGCACAGGGATCTTTGTCATTGCAAAAAAATAAAGAAGGTCTGCGAAGATGGTGCCTACAATACCCAGATAGATTAAAACCCCCAGTTTATTTTTTGTAACTCTGGGACTTGCCCTTTTGACTGCCATGTAAAAAATGGCTATTGATGCAACAACAAAAGCCCTCACAGCAGAGGTATGTATGAAATCGGAATTATGATATGAAAGTTTCGCAAGCACAGGCTCTATTGCCCACATGATGCTTGCCCCCATTATCGCCATGATGCCTTCATGTTTTCTTTCCATGCTTGGATTTAAATGCAGGAAAGGTTAAATAATTATCAGGCTCAGTAAAAGTTCTCGTCGAAATCTATTGTTTTTTTGCCAGTGCCATCAAAATTTCCATCAAAATTTTTTATATAATCATCATACCAGTGTATTTTTGCAGGTATTGCAAAAGGAGCACCGGGATATGTTATCAGCGCCTCCCCTGCCTCCAGCGTCTGTATCTCCTTTTCCAGTTTTGATATGTCCTGTTTCGCCGAACCCTTTATTATGTTCCTGTCACCCTCATCAGCAAGTCCCAGTATGAAGAAAGTGTTGAACTGGGAGAGTAACTCCTCCTTTATGAGTTTCGGCTGCTGGGTTATGGCACAAAGCCCTACCTTGAATTTCCTTCCTTCCCTGGCAATACTGGCAAATATGCTGTCTGCCTTCAGAACACGCTGTGCCTCTTCGATGGTGATAAGCACGTGCGGCAATTTCCCGAATACTGCCTTGTCCCTGTATGCATTTTTGTAGTGGGAAAGCACCTTTCTTGCCAGGACTACAGATACAAGCAACTCCTCATATTCATAAATGCCAGAGGTATCCACAAGAACAACCTTCCCGTTGCTAAGATGGCTGATTATCGAATCTGAAACAGCCACATTCTCATCTCTGTGGATTATATCGGATTGCATTATCCTCTCAACCCTTCTTTTCAGCACGCCGAATGTTATGTCCTGTATTCTTCCCCCGAATTGCTCAACAAGTTCTTCACTCTCCATGTCATGCAGTTTGACGAGCCACTCCTTCCCGAAACGGGAGGAAAGCGCATAGAGAGCATCTTTCTGCGCCTCGGTAAATGGAAATATGTTCTGCAAATCCCCGACAGTAATTTCATAAGCAGATATTTTAAGGGTGTTGTGAGACCCGCTCAAGTGATGCGGCGAATAAACAACAAGTGAATCTCCAGCCATCGGGTGGTGCCTCAGTCCCTTCATTCCCTCACCCCCATCATAATATTCTCCATGAGGATCAACTATCAGCAACCCGTACTTCCCGCAGCCCATGGCAGAGGCAGCAAACACCCTCATCAGATTGCTTTTCCCCATACCGGTGGTGGCAAATATGCCTATGTGATGAGATATGATATTTCCATTGATTCCGACTTTCACATCAACCTCCCTCTCGCCACTCCTAAGTTTTCCTATTTCAATGTCCCATTCGCCTTTGTCCAGAAACCTGTAATCTGACTCGCCGGGCCTTCTCACTTTTGAAAAATGGGAAGGGATTGCCTTTGGCTTCCTGAATCTGCCCTCACGAACATATCCGAGCGGTGCGCATATCCCTATTTTGAACAACCTGCGCTCTTTCTCCCTCATGCTGTACGGCTGCTCCATTTCGTCCAGCATCATCATTTCACCTGCAGTCCTGTATCCCCATTTCTCCGAGCCCTCCTGCCCGTATTGCAGGTCTACAACACGCAGGAAGAATAAATTGCCATTTTCCTCGTCTTCTGCCACAAGTATCTCTCCTATTTTTACATCTTCTCCGTATGGATACCTGAAAACAATCTCTGTTGCATTTCTTCCTATTATTCTCCCGAGCATTTTTTCACCATTCATTTTCATTCAAGATATTCGTGATAATCAAAAAACATTTCCTCCCAGTCATCTATTGTATATCCGCTCTTCAACGCCATTTCCCTGAGCACCCTACGGCAGTACATCCCGTCCTCTGAGGTGAGCACTACTTCCCTGTGTATAAGAGCAAGAGGATATGGATATCCGATATATGAGACATCATTTGAGAAAGCAGATAATTTTCTCATTATTCCATCAATATCTTTCTCCTCAGGATTTATATCAATTCTAAAAGAAAATCTGGATAACTTGTGCAATTTTGCAATATATATTCCCTTATCCCTGGAAAGAGGATAATACCACTTCTCCTTCCCAAAAATTCTGTCGCCCCTGCTTTTCACCCAGTTCAGAACAGGCAGTTTTCTGGTGTATAGTTCGCTTCTTTTGCATACGCCGACAATGTGTATCCCTTTTTCCATTGCAATTCTGCAATTCTCCCCGATAATATCTGAAAGATATTCACTTCCCTGGAGGGAACCGTCCATCATCAAAATATCTCCCTCTTCAAGCGTTTCCATTGCCTCCCTTGCTGCTGCGTGCTCCTCGAGTGCCCTTATTGCATCATTTATTGATTCGACGCTGTCCGGAATTTTGGGGGGGCTGCAGCCCATCAAATTTTCGTATTTTTCTTTGAATATTCCGTCAGGCTCATGTTTCGATAAACAATCCATCTCTGCAGGATATATTTTTCTGAAGATGAGATTCTTTTCATCAGCAACGAGATAGCCGACCCTCCTCATCGAGATAATAAAAGAGTGAGCATCAAGTATTTTCAGGGAACTGCCATCCACCGCAGCTCCTTTTGCGTTATCTTCTCCTTCAAATTTTTTAAATTCATTTTCGTGAAGAAAAGTCAGGAATTTTCCTTCCCCAAGTTCAATCTCTGTTTCGCCCTCAAAGTTCCTGCTCTTCTCTATTGCATCCCTTATATAATTGAAAGCCCTCCCAAATGTTTTTTCATCCATTTACAGCACTATGTCCCCATTCTGTATTCCACGACAACGCTTCCTCTCTCATCAACGATTCTCCTGAGTTCTCCTTTGCCGTAAACTTTGAGGCTCTCTCCGAAGTTACTTATGTGTTCCCATCCCTTCATATGGAGTAATATCCATATGGACTATATAAAAATTGCTAAAAATTTCGTGTGCAATGATAACGGTAGTCCCCACTACATGAAAAATATCACGTAAGCCAGCACGCCTGTCACAATTAGGTAAAGCAATGAATATTTATGAAAATCCGCCCATATTTTTTTGCCCCCCACAAATCTCAGGGCGATCAAATTGGCAAGGGAAGCAACGGCAATCCCATTGCCGCCAACGTTCACGCCATATGCTATGGAAAACCAGTTATGGGAGAATTTGGACATGAGGATGCTTGCAGGAACGTTGCTTGTAATCTGGGAAAATAATAGTGATAACGAAAATATCGTGGAGCTGCCGCCCAGGCTAAATGAATTTACAAAATTTGATACGACCTCTGTTCTGCTGATGAGATGGAAGTCAACGAACATGGTTATAAAAAGCAGTATCAACAGCCAGTCAACCTTTGGGAGTATATTCCTGAATGAGACCAGATAAATAATAAGGATTACAGGCAGAGCATAGTAAGTCAGTCCCAGCTGCATCATAAGAGCATAGCCAATTAAAAGAAGGATAGACAGAGAGAATAATTTTTTGTTGGACTCGGCATCATTTTTTCTTGTAGGTGTATGCAATTTTTTGGGAGGAAATTCAATCAAAACAAAAATGATGAGGGAAATAAATAATAAAATGAAAAGGGGCATCATTTTTATTATAAAAGTTAAAAAGGATATTCCCCATTGATGCCACAAAAATAAATTCTGTGGGTTGCCTATGGGTGTCAAAGCGGAGCCGACATTCACAGCCATGGCTTCAAAGATTATCAGTTTCCTGACATCGTTTTCCATGAATGCCTGGA
>VBQP01000044.1 GCA_008297795.1 Thermoplasmata archaeon
TATACTGTTTATTGTTTTGATTTTGGACAGAGACAGGTCTTGCCAAACTTTCTAAAAATTGTTCAGGCGCATTAGATAGAACCTTTTCACCTATTTCCTTTATAGCCTCAATCATCCAACAACCTCGAACATACCGAAGCCCTGGGAATTTTTGCTTCCTAATCCAGTATAATATGCTAATTTAAGTATTTTTCTGTTGCCGTTTAATACGAATGTGCCTGTCCATCCCTTTATAATTGTGCCCCTGTACTTCAACACCCTTTCTTTAGGCCTGCCTATGGGCTGTATTTTCAGCTTTCTTGCCCTGGGCTTTTTTTTGTATAGTGCTTCATATTTCTTTCTCAAATTTTTGTCTATCATATCAGCAAATTCTTCTTCGTAAGGGGCATAGTAATACGTCTTCTTTTTCCCATCTCTTTTTGTTAGAGTGCTGTATGTGACTATGGGAGAAAGCATCTTTATTTTTAGCTCATCTTTGATTTCCGGTTCGGGGAGGACTCTGATTGACTCAACATGAATCCTGTTTCCAACCAGTTCCAATTCATTTTCTTTGAGCATGGCATTTCCGAGCTCGCTGATAAATCTGTCGAGAGGAGAACTTATTGTAAGATGCACAGGGGGGTAAAATACTATTTTGTTTCCCATTATCCTGTACTTCCCCACAATTCTGGAGAAAGTGAACATCTTAAATTTTCTTTTTTCCAGAACGAAGCCACTGTCATGCAAAAATTTTCCCAGTTCTGGTGATATATGCCGATAAAGAAAACTTTGTATATGGTAGTTGTAGTGAATAGGAAGTGCTATTTCTTTTCTATCATCTCCAGCAAACTCTATTTCTATTCTCACGATACTTTAATCATTATCTGCAATAAAAAATTAATGGGCATAAATCCAGACAAATCGATGAAAGCGAAATTTAATATTGGATAGCCCCCTAATACAAACGATAAGAAAATGAACAAGGAGATAATATTTCTTATAGAGGAATCGCCGGAGGGCGGATACGCCGCAAGAGCCCTTGGGCATTCGATTTATACTGAAGGGGAAAACATGGAAGAGCTTAAACATGCCCTTGTAGATGCAGTGAAATGTCATTTTGAATAGTTACAAAAAATGCAAGATTTAATAAACGCAGAGAAAATTAATGGGCATGGACCTGGACGATATTGAGGGTATTGAACGCGTTGACAGAGAGGGCATGCTTGATGTAATCGAAAAATTCCCCGAGCAGGTGGGAGAGGGCATAAAGTTGGGAAAAAATGCCTCGCTTCCGTTCGACTTTGACATAGACAATGTCATAATATCTGGCATGGGGGGCTCTGCGATAGGGGGAGAGATGATTGCATCTCTGTTCAAAAAAGAAAGCGAAGTTCCCATAATTGTTAACAGGGGATACGAACTTCCTGCATTTGCAGGAGAGAAAACACTTTTCATTGCAGTGAGTTACAGCGGCAATACCGAGGAAACACTATCCTGTTTTAAAGAGGCACTGAAAAAAAAATGTAAAACGATTGCAATATCATCGGGAGGAAAACTTGAAAAAATGGCAGAGAATGGGGACTGCCACATAAAAATTCCTGGGGGGATGCAGCCCCGCGCCGCCCTCGCCTACCTCCTGTTTCCCCAAATTGAAATTTTGAAGAAAGCAGGCGTTATCCCGAAAGTTGATCTGGCGGGAGTGGAAAAAATCCTGTCCCATATAAGAGAAAGGCTGAAAAAGGATATCCCCACCGCCGGCAATATCGCAAAGCAGATCGCAATGGATGTTTATGGCACAGCAATAATTTACGGACACGGGTTCATGGAGGCAGCAGCCAGAAGATGGCGCCAGCAACTTAATGAGAATGCAAAAATGATGGCTTTTGACTTTGGTGTGCCTGAATCAAACCACAACGAACTCATGGCATGGGAGGGAATTGAAAATGAAGAAATAACATGTATTTTTTTGAGATATGAAGAAGAAGGCAGCAGGATAAAGAAAAGATTCAAGTTTATGAAAGAAGTATATGAGAAATATGCGGGCGGTGTTGAAATTTTTGCAGAAGGGGGGGACAAAGTTTCCCAGTTAATGCATGTTGTATATATTGGGGACTATGTGAGTAATTACTGCGCTGTGCTGAGGAACATCGACCCCACACCTGTAACCCTCATACAAAAACTAAAGAAAAAATTGTAAAATGGTGATCAGCACTCAAGATCCTCATCATAGAGCCCTTTCTTAGAGCCCTTTCTTTAGAAGAAAGTGGCTTCACACCCAAAGAACTTTCCGAATGCGTTTTCTTTGGGGTTCAAAGGCTCTCAGTAAGGGTTCGCTCATCACCACCCCTATATCATGCCAATGCTTTAAAACATTTCTACGAGCAAAATTTAAATGATAGATGTGCATAACCCCTCAATGATAGAAGGAAGATGTATATCGTGCGGACAGGGACTTGTTGAGGAAGGATGCGTTGCCTTTCCCTGCCCTGAATGCGGGACAATAATAAGGAGATGCAGAAGTTGCAGAGAAAAATCTGCAAGATATGAATGCCCTGAATGCGGGCTTGTGGGGCCGTGATAAAATGGGAGAAGTTTCTATGACAATAAGGATCATGCCAGATGACGCAGGCATGGATATGGAAAAACTGAAAGAAAGCGTTGTGAAAGTGCTTCCGGACTATGCAAAACTGGTCGGCACAGAAGAAAAGCCCATAGCATTCGGACTGAAGGCTTTACTTGTGAAAATAATAATGCCAGACCAGAGCCCTGACGAACTCATTGACAAAATAAGCACTGTAGAGCACGTGGAAAACGCAGAAATACAGGATCTCAGCCTGATATAATTGCTTCCGCTTTAATCATTATTGCTTTAGCAGCCATTTCATTATCGCCATCTGAGCCCACATCCTGTTTTCTGCCTCATCGAATATGACTGATTGCGGTCCATGCGCCACTTCCTTTGTGACCTCTTTTCCGTAATACGCAGGAAGGCAATGCATGAATATTGCATCGCTTTTTGCCTCTTTCATGATGGAGTCGTTGACCGTATATCCCCTAAAATCGTTCAACCTTTTCTCCTTTTCTTTCTCATCTCCCATTGAAACCCATGTGTCTGTGACTATGATATCTGCGTTTTTTGCAACCCCCTCTCTCATCTCGGTGATTTCAACCTTCCCCATCTCTCTTGCCTTGCTTACATAAAAGTCCGAGGGCCAGTATTCCTTAGGGGAGACAATGGTAATGCTCATACCTGCCATTGTACAGCCCAGCATTAGAGAATTTGCCATATTGTTTTTGCCGTCACCGAAATAAACAAGGTGCAAACCTTCAAGTTTTCCCTTCGCCTCCTTGACTGTCATTAAATCTGCTATTACCTGGCAGGGATGCTCCTCATCGTCAAGCCCGTTTATCACCGGCACAGTGGCATGCCCTGCAAGCTCCATCATGTCCTTGTGGCTGTATGCCCTGTACATTATTATGTCAACATAACGGGAAAGGACAAGCGCTGTATCCTCTATTGTCTCCCCTCTCCCGAGCTGTATATCATTTTTTCCAAGGAAGATGGCATGACCCCCTAACTTCTGCATGCCAGATTCGAATGAGACCCTTGTTCTTGTGCTAGATTTTTCGAAAATCATTGCCAGTATTTTGTCCTTGAGATATTTTTCGTAACCGTTTCTCTTCATATCAATTGCATCATCTATTATATCCTCCAAATGCCCCTTTACATCCATCATGGATATCAAATGTTTCATGGCTGTGAAATACCCTGCAAGTTAAAAATTTTTTGAAGATAAAGAGCAGAATATTGCAAAAACTTTCCGGCGAACCTGAAGAAAAATTTGTTTGAGAATTATGTTTTTTCTGAGTTGGCAAAGATGGGAATAAGACCGAAATACTGGAAGTCAAAAGCAAAAACACAGCCTCCTATAAGGGAGAGGAAGGGAAAAGGTCAATGGCTGTCAGTTGGTTTTTACATATGCTGAAGGATTGAATGGATTGAAGTCTTCACTCCTTCTCTAAGTCTTCACCGCCCATGAAAGTGTTCTGGATTGCCGTATAAAAATCCTCCATGCCCTCGAGAGTCTCATTTGATATTGGAATAAGTGCAGTGTGAGCCTCCATTTCCCTTATTACAGCCATCATGCCCTCACTGAGTTGATAATACATGGATGGAGACTTTACCATCAAGTCTCCGTAGAGTTTCTCCGTGTTTTTGCCCCATTCGAGAATCATGGACAGTGCTCCTTTATCAACGATATCAATCTTGCTGAGTATGTTTACAAGTGGTACAGACATCCTGAACTGCGTTATGGCAGAAAGCATGAGTTGGGACACGAAATTCGTGGGAGTGGTTGCAAGGGCAGGGTCTATGACAAAAGCAAGTATTGAATGGTTGATATCGAGTTGCTCTACTATGACTCTTCCCGTACTTCTGAAAACAAAAAGTTCCAATTGCCCGGGCGTGTCCACAAGCACATAATCTGTTCTGTAACCTTTTATGCGCTCCTCCACTTCTTTGGCGTTCAGGGCGACCATGTCGGCGCACACAACTTGCGCCCCGTTGGGTCCCAGATTGTATTCCTTCATAACCTCATCAAGAGAAATCCATTCCCTGATATCAATATCCGGAGTGTACGGAAGTTTATCCACCCCTGGATCGAGATTTACTGTTATTGCATCAAATTCCTGCCTTATGCACCATTCATGAAATGAAGCTGTCAGACTGCTCTTGCCAGAACCTGCTGTCCCAACCATGTAAACAAATATCATCATTCACCTCCTCACTTCCCTCATCTAAGCATTGACATGTGGTCTATCCTTTTCTGGATAAGTTCTTCCTTCCCTATGTCATGGCGTATGAATATGTGCTCCCCCCTGACATGCTCCATGCACCTCTCGCATATCCTCTCAGCCTCGCCTATTCTGTCAGCAATCCCCACAACAGCAAGTGAGCGGGAGGTTGTCGTATATATGTTTCCATCCATTTCATTCACAGAGGCATAGAATAACTTTCCTCCCTCCTTCTGGATTGCAGCCTCATCAACATAAATCCTTTCTCCCGCCATTGGTTTTGTCCCGTATCCTTCCGGCACGACATATTTGCAAACCGTGCTTTTTTTCTCGAAATCCACCCTCTTGCTGCTTATTTCCCCCTCGACCATTGCCAAACATATGTCAACAAAATCTGTCTTCAGCAGAGGGAGTATGTTCATGGCTTCAGGGTCGCCCCATCTTGCATTTATCTCTATTACTTTCGGCCCTTCTCCTGTAAGCATAAACTGCCCGTATATCACGCCTCTGTAATCTCTCCCCTCACTTTTCATTGCCTCCACAATACGCTGGAGTACGGACACTGCCTCCTCATAGTCGTTCCTGTCCATGAAGGGGAGTATTCCGCTCGCGTCAGAGTAAGAGCCCATCCCGCCTGTATTGGGCCCCTCATCTCCCGGCAGGAGGCGCTTATGGTCCTGAACTGCAGGAGTAGGAACAATTGTAGAGCCGTCACAGAATGCCTGAATCGTGAATTCCTCTCCGACTGCCTTCTCCTCTATGAGAACTCTTGCCTCTCCCCCTATCTTTTTTGAAATGACCTCCTCTGCATATCTGGCAGCTTCCTCAATATCTCTGAAATGGTCTCCCGCCACCCTCACCCCCTTCCCGCCCGTCAGCCCAACAGGCTTTACAGCCACCTCCCCGCCCATCATCTCTATGAATTCCCTTGCTTCCTTTGCATCTGAAAATGCCCTGCTTCTTAACGAGCCGGGTATGCAATACTTCTCCATGAGAGAGCGCATGAATTCCTTGTTTGTTTCTATCTCTGCAGCCTCCTTTGAAGGAGATGCCACATATATGCCTTCCCTCTGGAGGGCATCGGTTACGCCTGCCTCCTCCGGCGCCTCCGGCCCAATTATTGCGAGTTCTATGTTTTTTGAGATTGCATATTTGACCACAGAGTCTGCATCTGTTTCGCTGTGGAGATGAAAATCCCTGGCAATTCTCCTTATTCCCGGATTGAGGTTCTTCATTATTGAATAAAGTTCCGCGTCACTCCTTTTCACAGCCTCACATATGGCATGCTCTCTTGCCCCGCCTCCGATAACAAGAACATTCATGCAGATATATGTGAATTCATTACTTAAATTTTGAGTGATAAAATGCAAGTGCGGAATGATTAAATTTATAAGGTTTTGCCTGTTATATTTGACGGAGGTGAAAAAAACGGAAGAAAAGGAAAAAAGGGCTCTATGCCTTATTGTATCAATTGTATTTGTCCTCGTAGCTTTATCTCCAGCCATAAATTCGGCAATGCTACCTCACGACGAACTAGACCAGGAACAGACGCAGTGCGACACGGCACTGGGATGCCTTTGGGATGATGAATTTGCACAGGGATTTGTCCCCACAATGGATACACTCACCAGGGTGGAGATACTGATGACAAGGAACGAGACTGCTGTGGAGGGACTCAAAATAGCAATAAGAGACGAGCCAAACGGAGGAGACCTTGCAAGCGCAGATTTCAATGGAACAATTCCTCCGAACAATTACACATGGGTGGAATTTGATTTTGAAGACGTTCATGTAACCCCTGGAGAGACATATTACATCGTATGGAGCGGATGGCACGGGGGAGCGAATGACAAACTATATTACTGGGGATTTGGAGAAGGAGACCCATATCCTGAAGCATCGAGTTTCT
>VBQP01000045.1 GCA_008297795.1 Thermoplasmata archaeon
TTATTCCGGCACTTGGTATCTTGACCGGAGCTATGCTGCTCATGCTTTTTACAGCACTCATTGTTCTTAAGCTCTCTGTTGAGATGAGAGGGGCTCAGATGAGCACGATTGCCCAGAGAACCCTTGGGAGGATAGGTGGGTGGACCATGTATCTGAGTATTGTGCTGATGAGTTTCGGGGCTTTGCTTGCTTACTTGGCAGGTATGGGCAGTGTCTTTGCAAGTTTATTTGGGATTAACGAGACCTTTGGGGCAGTCATCTTCTGGATACTGGCCTCGCTCGTGATTTATATGGGGTTAGCAGCTAGCGGCAAAACCGAGCTTATAATGAGTTACTTGATGCTCATGCTTTTCATAGGTATTGCCATAATGCTTCTTCCGCATGCGAAGTTGGACAATGGTTTGTACATTGAGGCGGGAGGATTTTTTTCCATGGCTGGCGTTGCTATCTTTTCTTTAGGTTGTCATACTGTCATACCTGATGTTTACAAGGGAATCGGAGATTATGATAAAGCTAAAAAGGTGGTCATAGCGGCTTTTCTCACCCCGGCTCTCACATATGCAATCTTCATGAGTGTATTCCTGCTTGTGTTCGGCACTGATACTCCGGAGATAGCAACTCAGGGGCTTGAGACAATTTATGGGAAAGTGGGAAACATAATTGGTAATGCAATACCTTTGATAGCCATCACAACAAGCTATATAGGGGTAGGTCTTGCCCAGCAGAGCAACAGCAGAGAGTTTTTGAGGCTGAAAAAACCGGCTGCATGGGCTTTGACAGCGGTTCCCCCGATAATAGTTTATCTTCTGGGTGTCAAAAACTTTGCTGATGTTCTGGCCTTTGTTGGCGGCACCGGCGATATGCTGGCATTCATCATACTTCCGATATTGATTTTACTCGTGAAAAAATTCTTAAAGTAAACTCCTAAATTTCATATTGGATCCGGGCATCCTGTTTTTAAATCCAGAAGTTATATGCATCCACATGTTGCATGACAACAAAAGACTCGTTTCGTTGTTATAAAATTTCGGGAATGCTTTTCTTCCAATATCTATAGGGATGAGGGGAAAGAAGAGGATTATGAGTAGCCACCTATCATCAAACTCGGGTCTCCGAGCAGTGCCCACTGCTGCACACTTTTGGTATGCCCTGCTCCCAGGTCTGTCATATCAAAAGTGCTCACGTAACTTGTCTGCGTCTGGGCGTATGCATCTCCAAGAACATGATGTCCTTTCTCTCCGTACTGGCGGAAAAACTCTATTGTAATCCACCCATCTCCTCCTCCTGTCGTGCAGTCCCTTCCAGGCACACCATAACCAAGCCCTGTATTTCCCATGCTGGCAATTGACCCGCCATCAGGGTTTCTCACAAGGCGCCAGCTCAAACATTCGGGCACAGGCTGACCGTATGTCCACATTGAGTTATCGGGGAAGAACGAGAATAGCAGATGGAACGCATGTAAAAATGCAGGAACAGCGGAAACATTGAACTGGCTGTTATGGCAGCCGCCTATCACAGCCACAGGAAGTTTCTCTCCGTTGGATAGGGTATCTGCAGGAAACAGAGGGAATCCCACGTATGGGAACCATGGTTTGATTTGCGTTACAGTGAGTCCTGTAATACTTCCGTGCTGTCTGTTGCCGGGAACTCCTGGATAGTGGTCTCCCCATGAGTTGGGACTTCCGTGTCCTGACATGAACAAAAAGCCGCTTCCTTTGCTAATTGCTGCCAGTACATCGTCCTGTCCTGTCAGCCTGCCGTTTGATGCGAAAAGAACATCTCTTTCAAAATCGTCCGGCATGTAATACAGGGCGCCGCCCCTCCCCTGCACCGCATGGTCGCCTACTGTCCACTCTCCCTCATAAAACATTTCTGTGTTGTTGCGCCAGGCAGAGAAAACTTTCTCTCCCTCCTCGTTCTCTATCCAGACATGGATATCTGTCAGGTTGCCGTAGGGCTGTGGGTCATAAGACTTGCCCCTTATGGTAAGGACACCGTTCTGATAACTGACATTTGCCCAGTGCATGAAGAAATTCAGATACGCTTCGCTCTCTCCAGGAGAATAGAAGTAATCCGTATTTCCCAGAATATCCCCATCAGACACAGAAACTATCTCTGCGATAGGTGGCGCCGGATATCCGTTCTGAAGGGCGGGATTCAGATGGTCGTCATGGTTGAAATGCAGATCTGTTTCCCGACTGCGATCAATGGTGACATGAATAGTATCTACAGGGCCCTCCTCGCCCTCATCATTCATGCTCTGTGCATATATTGTGTAACTCCCCTCTGGCAGGGGCTTTGTATCCCATGTTATGTTCAGATCATGCTGGTCAAGAAATCCATCACCCGAAACAACTATAATCTTTTTGAACCAAGAGGGGTCACAACCCCCGTTTTCGTAATTAATGATTTTATCCACAACTGTTCTGACCTCTCCTAAGTTGCGGCAGGCAAGCCGCCCCACTGCCACATCAGGAAATAGATCCAGTCCCGTATCATTCTCAACTCCTGGCTTGTTCCAGGCAGCGAATATTCCATCGCCATTTGGGTCCCAGTCCTCGAATGAGCCCCCTTCTTTGTATATGTCAGCGTAATACAGGTCGCTTATGACCCCCGGGTCATGTATTGTCTCCTCCTCCAGAGGAAATGCAGGGTTGTCCCAGAGATTCGTGTATCTCACGGGCACATGCCATCCCTTCGAACCTATGTTTGAATTATCCTTGGGTTTTGCCCAGAACTGGGATTTCAACCCTCCGACAAGCAGGACATACTTCACTCCCCACTGCTCTATCGCATTTTTAATGAAATATTTTATTTTTTCAGCATCATCCCTTCCATTATACTCCCCATAAATGTCCTCTGTGGTTTTAAGAAATGTTGAGATGCCATGGTTGTTTTTATGCTCCACAAGGCGCTCCAGTTCATCCGAAAATTTGTTCGGAGCGATTATGACCATATCATAGGTGCTGTATGACGGAAATGGAATGCGGGAAGGTCTGTCGTATTTAATCTCCACATCTGCACTTTTAGCCACCTTTATCTTCCCGTCTGCAGGGGAATAGCGTACGGGATAGAAATCTACAATGACCAGGGTCACATGCTCTCCTGCCTCGTTCAGCCCGCACCCTGCTTTGTATGAGTACCAGGAATCAGGATAGTAATCATGCTGGCTGTAAACATTCTTATCTCTCTTCACCTCCTGCATATCCGCACCGGCAGCGCTGAGGGGCACCATGGCAGGCGCAGGGCGGATTGAAGAAGAAATTGACTCGACGTTTACTTCATGCAGGGAAAACTCAATCCTTATATTTTTTGCACCAAACGGAAGTTCCGCAACTTTGACCATCTTTGGCAATACGGGCTTTCCGTTTTCCATGACGTAGGTGTCGACGCCCTTCAAATCAATACTCACGTACCCATCGTCGCAACTTTTTATTTCCATATGCGGAACCATAAAATCAATTCTACATGCTGCAGATGAATCAGCATTCTCTATTCCCAGGGTGCCCATGCCACCCAGGATGAGCACCAAAACAACAGTTAAAGATATTGCCCTTTTCATATTATTGCCTCCATAATGTCAATCTCTCTCAATATATAAAATTTACCTGTGCTTGTAGAGGCAATAGTTACAAAATTTGAAAAAGTTTATAGACGATGCTTGCATTATCCCTGCATTGCTTCGGTGACAATAAAGTGGTAATAATGGGCAAAATAATATTGATTGTGGATGACGAGAAGGACATGCACGATTTGATGAAAATCTACATAGCAAAGGCAGGACTAGATCTGGAAATACATTCTGCGTTTACTGGAGAGGAAGGAGTGGAGATGTATAAAGAGTTGTTGAGCAGAGGAAAAAAGCCCGACGTTGTGGTAATGGATTTAAAATTGCCGGGAATTGACGGTGCCGAGGCAACTGAGCGCATTATAGCGATGGATAAAAATGCAACAGTATATGGATTCACTGCCTACTTTGGTACAAAACAGGCAAAAAGATTGACAGAGGTGGGCGCAAAAGGAGTGATACCCCGCCCTCTTGGTTTTGACGGCTTTGTAGAGGAATTGAGAAAAATACTCAATACGTAAAAATCTTTAAGGCCGGTATCAATACGTTCTCATGAAAATCGTTATTATTGGATGCGGTGCCGCAGGGGCGACAGCCGCCCAGTTTGCGAGGAAAAAAAACAGGGAGGCGGAAATAAAAATTTTTGAAAAAGGTTCTTACCCAGAATACTCGAAATGCGCCCTTCCTTTTGTTGTTTCCGGCGAACTTTCTCCCGACTCCATAGTGGAATTCAGCGAGGAATGGTTCAGAAATTCAGACATAGAATTGCGTCTAAACACCCCTGTCTCAAAAATCGATTTTGGCAATAAGGTTATTGAAACTCCAGAAGGAACTGAGGAATATGATTCGCTTATAATCGCAACAGGTGCTTCCCCATTCTCTCCTGTCGAAACAGCAGGCAGGACATATTCTCTCAGGAACATGCACGATGCGATTTCGATAAGAGAGGAATCGAAAAATGCAGAGAGGGCAATAATCATAGGGGCAGGGCTGATAGGGCTTGAAACTGCTGAATCTCTTGTGAAGAAAGGGTTGGAAGTGACAGTCATGGAATTCCTGCCCGAGATACTGCTTACAATGGTGGATGAAGACATGGCTAAAATTGTGAGAAAGGAAATTGAAGAAAGAATCAAAATCATGCTGGGGCACAGGGTAAAGGAAATAAAAGAGAAAGACGGCGTCATGGAGGTAATTTCCTCTGACGGAAGTGGGAAAGAGACCGCTCTTGAAGGGGACTTTGTTATAGTTGCTACGGGGAACAGAGCAAACACCAAACTTGCAGATGGACTCTCGGTAGAAAAAGCCATAATTGTCAATGAAAAATGCGAAACCTCTGTTAAAGGGGTCTATGCAGTGGGCGACTGCACACAGTATGTTGACATAGTTGGAAACGCAGTTCCTGTCGGTCTTGGAAGCGTTGCTGTTCGCCAGGGCATGGTTGCAGGCACCAATGCAGCAGGGGGCAATGAGATAATGCCACCTCTCACAAATGCACGGACAACAAAAATTTTCGGAGTGGAAATTGCAGCTGTGGGTCCATTGAGAAGAAACATACCTTTCAACCCAATCACAGGAAAATTCAGAGGAAAGACCCTCCCCGAATACATGGGTGACCTGGGAGAAGAAGCGTATGTAAAGGTTTATGCAGACAGCAGCGGAAAAATAATAGGCGCGCAGGCGGTGGGCAGGGAGGCAGCCCAGAGAATCAACAAATTCGCCCTCGCTGCCCACTACGGGCTCACGCTGGAGCAATTACTGAAGGCAGAAACAGCATATGCTCCTGCTGTTGCCCCTGTCTTTGATTTATCAACGCTTGCATGCGAGATTGCAAAAAGAAGATTGAGATAAAATTTGGTGGAAAATGGAGCAGATATTCGAAGGAGTTTACACAGAAAAAGGAAAACTGTATACGCTTAACATTGCGCCAGGCAGCAGGGTCTATGGAGAGCATCTGATATCAGTAGGGGGGAAAGAATACCGCTCGTGGAATCCCTACAAGAGCAAGATGGCAGCAGCAATACTTAGAGGATTGAGGGAAATGCCCATCAGGAAAGGTAGCAGAATTCTTTACCTGGGTGCCGCCAACGGTACCACAGCATCCCACATTTCCGATATTGCTACTGACGGAATCATCTATGCAGTTGAGATATCCCCTAGAGCGATGAGTGACCTTGTACAGGTATGTAAAATAAGGAAAAATATAATTCCCATACTTGCAGACGCCAGCAAACCTGAAAGTTATGAGATAATTGTGGGGGAGGTGGATGTGATATATCAGGACATTTCCCAGAGAGACCAGGTCGGAATATTCATTAAAAATATGGAAAGATTCGGGGGCGAGGGAATACTCATGGTAAAGGCAAGAAGCATAGATGTGTCGATGCCACCAAAAAAAATCTTTGATAAGGTAAAAAGGGAAATAAAAAATAAATTTGAGATAAAAGAAAGCATTTATCTCAGCCCATATTCCAAAGACCACATGGCTATTTTTGTGAAGCCTACATTATGACCCAGACTCTCATTTCGTCGCTTGCGCTGTTTCCTGCAGAATCATATGCCACAACTTTTATTATGTGGTCGAATGGAGATGCGCCTTCCCACTTCCAGGAAAATGGCATCTCATAGACCGTATCCATCAAAGTATCATCAACATAAAATTCCACCCTGTTTATCCCGGATATGTCATCATTGGCGTATACTCCTACTGTTATACCTCCTATGATCCTTGTTTTGAATAGCAGTGACATCACTTCTGTATCCATGAAGTAAAGGTATCTGTCCCTGGGCTTAACTATTTCCACTGAAGGCGGCGTATTGTCAACATAAACAACAGTCTTGCTGACATTAAATCTGCCCTCCGAATCTGTGACCATCAACCTCACTGTAAAACTGCCTTCGTGGGAATACGCATGAGTAACATTCGCTCCCTCTCCTGTTGTCCCGTCGCCAAAATTCCATGAATATGAAACAATATTCCCGTCAACATCGTAACTCCTGCTTCCGTCGAATAAAATAGATTCTCCTACTTTCCCGGAATAGGGACCGCCTGCGTCTGCCACAGGCGCCCAGTTTCTGCTTTCGGGGTCGTATGTTGCATCATAGATAATGCAGTATTCTATCCGGCAGTCGCCGTATGCTATCTTGAAAAATCCATCTTCTCCCCAATATCTGCCCCAGCTGTTTTTGCATATCCAGTATCCCGGGTTGTCGTTGTAGCCAACGAGAACCACCTGATGATTTATGTCGCTCACAGGTTCGTTTCCGTCGTGTTCATATATGCCACCTCTGTAGGAAAAGAAGTCATCGTAAACAGTCATGTCAACAACGAGGGGACCATATTTTATCAGAGCAGATTTCATGTAATCTCTGCCAGGATTGTATGTTATGCCGTAATCTTCCACCGGAACAAGATTATCTTCCCAGTCGGGACATTTGGTATAGCATGGAATGCTGTCGCTCGCCATGTATCTGAAGCAATCTTCGGTTAGCGCCCCGCCGTTCTCTGCTATATATTTATAAGCATAATAAGCATCCCAGCCGCTGCATCCGCCGCTTTCCGGAGGGCATGAGAGCAAATACTGCTCTGACAGGTCAGGATTGAAGTTAGAGTTGTTTTCTCCTATTTTAATTACGGCTTCAAGTGCGCCCATTGCAGCAAAATCCCAGCAACTTCCGCAGTTGCCCTGATTTTTCACAGGAGTAAGCCAGTTTTTGCCATCAACATCTCTCCAGTCCCACTCGGGAGGCACAGGAGAGGGAAATGACTGCAATGAAATGTTCGTGATATTCACATCTTCCATGCTAACAGGTACACAGCCCGTGGCATAATTTTGATTTCCAGCAGTTTCCTCGAAAGGAAGTCTGCCTGCCATATCATCGCCCAATATGAATGCATCA
>VBQP01000004.1 GCA_008297795.1 Thermoplasmata archaeon
GGCTGCTGGGGTGGCCGAGTCAGGACCAAGGCGGTAGCCTCGAGAGCTACTGGGCTTTATGTCCGCGCAGGTTCAAATCCTGCCCCCAGCGCTTTTTTAAAATTCCAAATCGACGTGTTTAAATAATTTGCAGCATATTATTTACCACCATGAGAGAGCGGAGAGGGCGCAGGCGCTGCCGCAGGTGGGTCGAGAGATTGCCATTGATTTCCAGATTTGAACCAGCAGAAGGAGGCAATGAAGACCCCATAACCCTTTTTATAGAAGAATTTGAGGCACTGCGTCTTGTGGACCTTGTGGGACTCAGCCAGATAGAAGCAGCCGTTCAGATGGGCATTTCTCAGAAAACTTTGTGGAATGATTTGACCTCTGCCCGCAGAAAAATTGCAGATGCCATAGTTAACGGCAAGCAGATAAAAATAGAGGGCGGCAGTTATATGGTGAAAGACTGATATCATTTTTCCCCTGCTGCCTCTGCTGCAGGAACACGATAATGGAGCACAAGTGAATGCGCCAGATTATCGATTTTCCAGCAGCACCTGCTACCGAAAACGAGTTTTTTGTAGTGGGGACAAAGCATGCATGTTTTCAAGTCCACCTTATCCCCGTATTTCGGGCATGAGACATACCCGCAGTTGCTCTCTACCCCGCTCATGAACATGGCTAAATATGGCGATAAAAGTTTATAAGCAAGGAGGGGGAAGTGACCATATTAAAACTTTTCTATTTCTATCTGCCAGTGTATATTTGTCCAGCATCATACATCAGAGTTCTCTCTTTTGGTGAAATATATGATATCATCATGCTTCGTATACCCGAGTTTCTCGAATACCTCCATAGATGAGGTATTCCAGTCCTCCACCAGGCAGGCAACTATCTTTATTCCAAGTTTATATATGCGATTCTCTGCTTCCTCCACAAGTTTTGCTGCAATCCCCTTCATCCTGTGTTCGGGAATGACCGCTATTCTGTTTATCCATCCCTTTCTGCCGTCATGAGTTGCGAGAACAGAACCAACAATTTTACCTCCCATTTCTGCCACCAGATATATTGAGCGATTCTGCTCTATCTGTTTCCTTATATTCTCCCTGCTGTCCCTTCCATTAGGTTTGTACGGAAGTTCTGCCATTTCCCATAGAGAGATGAGAGAGTTATAATCATTAATCGAGAGTTCCCTTATTTTCAACTCATCATCGGTTTTTTTCAATTTATCACCGTGCTAAAAAATGCGCGATACAATATCGCAAACCCTCTCAAGAAATGCCTTATCTTCAGACGTGAAGGGAGAAATACTGTGAGAATCTATGTCAAGTTCTCCGACCACTCTCCCATCTCTGAATACAGGCACAACTATCTCTGATTTGACCTTCAGACTGCACGAAAGATAGTTGGTTTCCTTTGAGACATCCTGCACGATAAATGTCTCCTCCCTCTCCGCCGCCTGCCCGCAAATTCCTTTCCCGAATGGTATTCTTACATGCTCTGTTGGCTCCCCTACAAAAGGACCCAGAACAAGCTCGTTGCCCTCAGCAATGTAAAAGCCAACCCAGTTGTAGTATGGAATCTCGTTTTCAAGTATTTTGCATACTTCCAGAAGTTTTTCATTTTTATCAGAATCTCCATTCAGGATTTTCTCTATCTTGCCCAGAATATGCTCAAATTTTCTGTCCATATTGGATATCACCTCTTCATACCTTGTATCCTCTCACTTCTTCCGGTGTGAATTTCACTCCGAGACCGAGAGCAATCCTGTTAACAAAATTAAAGTAACTTGCTATCAGATTTATGTCAAGTATGTCCCTGTCTTTAAAGCCATGCTGCCTCAGTTCCTCCACGTCTTTCTCGCTCATCTCCCACGGACTTTTTGTGAGTTTTACTGCATATTCCACCATTTTTCTCTTCCTCTCGCCAAGTTCCGACAGGTCAAGGTTTTTCACGAATTCATTGATTTTTCCACCATCCCTCCAGTAATGGTTGAGTGCCTCAGCATGATGATTTATGCAATACTCACACCTGTTCGCAGAGGACACTGCAACACCTATCATCTCCCTCTCCTCTCTTGTCAATCCAGATTTGCCGAACATCAATGTAACGTAAAGTTCCATGTGCGCCTTCATCGATGCAGGGTTCAAACTATGTATTTTCATTATGTTTGCGACTTTCCCGCGCTTCTCTTTCAGGGTAGAATAAAGCTCCTTCAGTTCTCCTTCCGCCCCATCTTCTCCGATAACTTCAATCCATGGCATTTCAACACCTTTTCTCACAAATAAACGCTACGGATTATATGAAATTTTGTCAATCTCCTCTGATAATTTCTTCATTGCCCTTTTATGTACCTCAAAAGCGTCTCTACCGTAAAGCACCATCCTCACAACTTTTATTTCATCGTGCTTCCTTAAAAAATCAGCAATTGTCCTCACGGCAATATCCGCCGCTTCCTCCATCGGGTAGCCGTATATCCCTGTGCTTATGGCTGGAAAAGAAATGCTTTTTATTCCATGTTCAATTGCCAACCCAAGGCTGCTCTCGTAGCATTTTCTTAGCAACTCTGCATTTCTCTCTCTGGAAGCATGGCTGAAAACAGGTCCCACTGTATGGATTACATATCTGGCAGGCAAATTGTAGCCTTTTGTTATCTTTGCCTCCCCTGTTTTGCAACCGCCCAATTTTTTGCATTCCTCCCGCAGCCCTGCGCCTGCCGCCCTGTGTATGGCGCCTGAAACCCCACCGCCCGGCGTGAGGCGGGAGTTGGCAGCATTGACAATTGCATCTGTTTCCTGTCTGGTTATGTCGCCCATCACGATTTCCAATCTGCTTCTGCCTATGGTGAGCGATATCCTGTCCTCTGCTTCCATTTCATCCCCACAGAACTTTTTCTGCTATTTTTGCAACTCTTTCCTTCGCCTCCTCAGGGCAGCAAACCATTATGCCCCAGTCTGTCACACCCCTCATCTGGAGGGCGTTTGCAAGCGGCGTGTATTCGCTCAACGGTCTTATCTCGCTGTCGAGTATTTTCACATCCATTTTTTTAAGACGCGGCTCTGATAACAGTATGTCCCTTCCCGGAGCGTCCACAATGACATATCCCTCTTCAAGTCCTGCTTTATCTGCAATCTCGTCCTCTGCCTCTCTCGCTCTTATTTCGGCAAGGCGCTCTTTTTCTTCCTTTTTCAGTTCGGAAATTGCTCTGACATAAGCCCTTTTGAACAACTTTCTGTATTTAAGGCGGAGTGCTATATCTCTCTGAAAACTTCCGGCATCTTTGAGATACTCCATAAGTTCTCCGTCCACCATCTGGGAGAAGTCGAACGGCTCCGCCCTCCCGACAGCTCTTATGATCATCAACTCTGCAATTCTCACAGTCTTGTGAAGATAAACAGCGGAATACATGAGCGAGCGGGCAACGAGCATGCTCTCTATTGCGCTCACCCCCTTCCTTTCCACAACAACATGCCCATCATGCACTTTTATTGTCTGCACAAGCCTGTCAAAATCTATAACGCCATATGCAACTCCCGTATAATGGGCATCTCTCAGAAGATAATCTATCTGGTCTGCATCAATGGACCCATGTATGATTTCCGACAGATAACCGCTCCTCCCGGAGAGTATGGAATTTATTCTTTCCGCCTCAATGCCATGTCTTTCAAGCACTTCTTTTATGCCATCGCCCTGCCCACTGTCCTCCAGGCGGCGCCTGCCTGCTATCATCTCCTTGGTTATCTCGACATGGTCTTTTCCGCCCCTCTCATGCATCAGATATTCGAGGGTATGGGAAAACGGTCCATGCCCGACATCGTGAAGGAAGGCAGCGGCTGCCACCTCCTTTTTTTCCTCCTCCCTGAGCCCTATTGCATCTGCCATGCGGCTTGCAACATAGTAGGTGCCCAGAGAATGCTCAAGTCGGGTATGATTTGCTCCGGGATATACAAGATATGTAAAACCGAGCTGGCGTATGCTGTGAAGGCGCTGCATCTCCGGCAGGCTCATCAATTCAAGAATCAAGCCTTTTATGTTTATGTTTCCGTGAACCGAATCTCTTATTGCCTTCTGCCCGCTCATCTCATTCTCCATATGCCCTTTCTTGATCTCCACATCACAAGGAGTATGCCGACTGCGGCAACAAGCATTACGAAATCGAAACCGGATGTCTCCTCTTTGCCTTTCACGACTATCGTTTTGGATATGCTGGACGATGCTCCGTCATCATCTGTGACTGTGAGGGTGACAGTATATGTGCCCTTCTTGGCGTATTTATGATTCAGAACACTTCCGTCCTTTTCGATGAAGCCGTCGCCGAAGTCCCATGTGGCATTTACCACGACTCCGTCAGCATCGCTTGATAAATTCTGGAATGATATATATTTCCCTTCCTGGGGCTTCTCAGGCGTGTATGTGAATGCCGCAACAGGCTTGACATTGAGTACAACGATTTTGCTGGTGAAGGATGATGAAGCACCATCGTCGTCTGTGACTGTGAGAGTTACATAATATGTGCCATCATCACCGTATCTGTGCGTGGCATTCTTATCATAACTTATATTTCCGTCGCCGAAGTCCCATGTGGTATTTACCACGATTCCGTCAGCATCGCTTGAATTGTCAGTGAAAACAACATCATCTGTATCTGTTATATTGGCAGGTGCATAAGTAAAGGATGCAACAGGAGGTATATTCGATATTATTATCGAATGAATGACAGAGTCATTTGCACCGTCGTCGTCTGTGACAGTGAGCCTTACGGTATAAACCCCGTTATTCTTGTATGAATGTGACGGATTCTGCTCATGACTTGTGTTTCCATCCCCGAACACCCAGTACCATGCAACAACAGAGCCGTCAGCATCACCGGATGTATCGTAAAATGAAACATTGTCCAGGTCATCCGGGGAGGGCGGCACATAATAGAAATCTGCATCCGGAGGAGCGTTCTTTATCTCTATTATTTTTGATATCGAATCAGAGGCACCGTCGTCGTCTGTGACTGTCAAAGTGACAGTATAAGTTCCGTCATCTGTGTATACATGTGTTGGATTCTGCAATGTGCTGTTATATCCATCTCCGAAATCCCAGAACCATGCAACAACAGAGCCATCTGTGTCATAAGACTCATCTGTGAAATGGACAGTATCAACATCCTTTGGCGATGGTGGTATGAAAGAAAGGTCTGCAACAGGGGCGACATTCGATACATTCACATATTTTGTGATATTGTCTGTGTCGTTGTCATTATCTCTAACTGTGAGAATCACGGCATATGTGCCATTGTCTGCATAACTGTGTGTAACGTTCTTTCCATAGCCCGTGCTTCCGTCTCCGAAGTTCCACGTCCAGTTGACAATGAAGCCGTCTGTGTCAACTGAATAATCGCTGAATTCTATCATGTCTGCAGTTGAAGGAGATAATGGCGAATACGCAAAGTCCGCATCTGGCGGAACGTTCCACACGCTTACATTTTTCTCCAGTGCGGCAAGATCCCCGTCATCATCTGTGACTGTGAGGATGACAGAATATGTTCCGTTGCCTGCATATGCATGCGTCACGTTCTTTCCATAGCCCGTGCTTCCGTCTCCGAAGTTCCACGTCCAGTTGACAATGAAGCCGTCTGTGTCAACCGATGTATCGACAAAATTTACTGTATCCCTGTCTGTCGGGTCTGGCGGAATCCAGGTGAAATTCACATACGGAGGTACGTTTGCAACATATATTTCCGTTTCTGCCGTTCCATTATGCCCGTCATCATCAACTATCTCGAGAATCACATTATAAAATCCGTTATCTGCATATCTGTGGGTAACGCTCTGAAGGGTTGATTGCTCCCCGTCACCGAAATCCCATGTCCACGACACTATGCTTCCGTCAAGGTCAACCGACATATCAATGAATCTGACATCTGTTTCTGTATCAATGCTGTCCGACGGAATATATATGAAGTAAGGCACAGGGAATCCAGCCCTCCTGACCAGCGGGTAGTGGTCAATGTTTGTGCCGCCTGGCACGGGATAAGTGGTGTCGCCTATTCCATCAAAATTATTGTCGCTGCCGCTGTAGTCATCCCAGTAGTTGCCTATGCCGCTGTTATCCCAGTTGTTTATCCCGCTGTCAGATGCTTGTATCACATTCCCGAGAAAATCATTGAGATATATTGTATTGCTTGACGACTGTTTTGCATACAGCCCATATATGTTGTTCTCAAAAACATTGTATGTAAACGTGTTGTGATTGGAGAACTGCTCCATTTTTAAGCCATATATGGAATTGTCTGTTATCGAATTTCTCCCAAAAGCATTGTGAGATGATGACGATACCACTACGCCGTTGTTGTTTTCATAGATGCTGCAATTCATTACTTTCGACTGCTGTGCACTTTCCATCATCAGCCCTGTGAAAGAATTGCCATGAATACTGCATCCTTCCAGAGTTATATTCACTGCATGCACATAAATGCCGTAATAACTGTCATACACATCGCAATCAAAAATTCCTGCATTCAATCCAAAAATGCTAATCCCCGCATCGTTCCAGCAGTTTCTCACGCCAAAGCCATAAACCCCGACATTCTGTCCCGTTATGTAAAATGCAGGTGCTCCATTTCCTTCAATAATTGCATCCCCACTACCTGCACCGCTTATTGTGATATCCCTGTCCAGAACTACATTCTCGGCATAAACTCCGGGGAAGACAAAGGCGCTGCCGCCTGTCTCCACCTCCGCCGCCGCCTCCCCTATGGAGACAAAGTGGTCAAGACCCCAGCCAGGGAACGTGGAATTGAATGAAGGATTTACCCATACAAAAGATGGAGGGTCGGTAATTTTGTTCATCAGCGGGTATGAATCTGCCCCGCCGCCATCTATCATGTATGGGGAATCTCCCATGCCGTCCCTGTTGGCATCGCTGCCCCCGTAATCGCTCCAGTAGTTTCCGAGCACATCTTCATATGACGAGCCCCAGTTATTGCTGCAGATGTCGTAGGCTGTGTTGTTGATAAAATTGTTGTGATATATTCTGTTCCAGTTGGAATTCTGGGTTATGTATACCCCATAATTTCCATTGTCTGCAACCTGACAATCACTTATCTGGTTGTGTGATGATGCATGGCTTATTTCCACACCAAAGTAATGATTATCATGTATGGAATCATTGGTTATCTGAATCCCTGATGAATTGAAGATGTACATTCCCTTTATGTTGTTGTAGAATTCGCTGTCAGCAATATTGCAGTTTTTGGCATTTACCATATAAATACCGAATATGGCATCTCCCGCGCTGCATCTGTATATGTTAACGTTATCTGCGTTCTGTATTTTTATACCATTGTCCTGAGCAGAGATTGAAAATCCTCTGATGGTTACATTGCTTGCCGTTACAAATATGCCGTCTCCGGTTGATGATATGTTTGCACCATTTTCGCCCGTAAGGGAAAGAGATTTTGATACCACGCACCCTTCATAATTTCCGGGATGGACATAGCATATGCCGTTATCTTTCAAATCATTTATTGCATCCTGTATGCTGTCAAAATGGTCTATACCCCATCCGGGGGTGGACGAATTGAAATCATCGTCAACCCAGACAAAGAGAGAGGGTATCATTATCTGGTACATGAGAGGGTGGCTATCTTCTCCACCACCGTATATTGAATAAGGCGAATCACCCATGCCGTCTCCGTCGGCATCCTCTCCGCTGTAATCATCCCAGTAGTTGCCTATGCTCGTATTCCAAATACTGCCACACTCATCATACGCATTTTCCCCATTACCCATTATATTGTTGTGATGGATAAGGTTTCCAGTTGAGGGCAAAGTAAAGTCCGTTATGTATATTCCGTATCCGATATTACTGTAAATTTCACAGTTTGTTACAGTATTGTTTGACGAGCCGTCTATCCTCAAACCAACTATATTTTCCGTTATATTGCATCCCTTGATAGAAGAATTGCTGGTTGCTTTCAGCCTTATTCCGCAGAAGTTGTCGTACATGGTGGAGTTCTTTATTGTCACATTGTTCGAATTTTCGATATTGATGGATTTGTTCTCGTTGTCATAGAGAATGGAGCCCTCCACAGATGAATTTCTGCACCCATCGAAAAATACTCCCCAGTCTCCCGAGTATATGTATGAATTTACGATGGTGTTGTTGAAAGAATACTGCTCTTTCACACCTATCGGATTGCCGTAAATCGAGCAGTTTATAATCGCATTGCCGTAGGTATTGTGAATCAAAACCCCCTGCATTCCATTGTCCATTATCGTGCAATCCTTCAGTGTTGCATCATGCCCCCCGAGGTCGCCGTCTATAAGAACACCCGACATAAGGCCGTCTGTTATGGTGAAATTTGATATTGTGACGCCACTTGCCATTATGTAAACGGCATTGTGATTCCCTATCCCGCTCAGTAAAACATTGCTCTCTCCAACTATCTGCAAGCTTTTGTCAACAAATATATTCTCCTCATATGTTCCATCAAACACATATATTATGTCACCGTTGCCTGCATGGTCTATTGCCTCCTGAATGCTGCTGTATTTGTCATTTTCCTCATCAGGAATCCATGCAGAATTCACAAAAAGTATATTTCCAGTTGGAAATGCATTGCTGTTCCCATTATCGATTCCGCCAAGGTTTACAATACCCATTAACAAAAAAGATACAACTACCGCTAGTGCGATCCCGACCCCTCTTTTCATATATGCACCTCTGCATTTATAAATAACCTCCTTACACTTAAAGTTTTTTATTTTTATCGGACTTTCAACGGATAAATCTATCAAATGTTAAATAGTATTTCGAGGATTCATTTTCATGGACATTGTTCTTCACGCCGTGGGCGGCTACGACGAGGTCGGCAGGAATATGACATGCCTTGAAATAGGGGATGAGGCAGTCATAATAGATATGGGCCTCTATCTGGATAGGTATGTGCCCCTCCAGGATGATGAGGAGAAGTTAACATATCAGAAACTCGTCCAGGAGGATGCAATCCCTAACGACGGCTCAATATCCCACCTGAGGAAAAAAATAAAAGCGATAATTCTGAGTCATGCCCATCTTGATCACATAGGGGCTGTCAGATGGATGGCATCAAGATACAACTGCCCCATCCTGTCAACGCCTTACACAATAGAGATACTGAAGAAGATGAAGCAGAATAAATCATTCGAGTTGAAGAATAAACTTATTACAATCAACCCCAATTCCACATATCGCATTTCGAAAAACATAGGAGTGGAATTCATCCATGTGACTCACTCAATAATACAGGCATCTATGGTAAACATATCCCTGCCGCAGGGCAACATACTTTATTCCCTTGACTACAAATTTGATAACCACCCCATCGTAGGAAGTAAAACTAACAAGAAAAGACTGAAGCAACTTGCGAAGGAGAATGTTATAGCTCTTATTCTCGATTCCACAAATGCAGAGGAAGAGAAAAAGACTTTTTCAGAGTCAGTGGCAAAAGAGATGCTCAGGGACGTGCTGCTGGGAATGGAAACAGAAGGACATGCCATCATTGTGACAACATTTGCCTCCCATATCGCCAGATTGAAGAGCATCTTTGACATGGGAAAGCAACTTGGAAGGGAAATAGTCTTTGTCGGCCGTTCCCTCAACGACTACATAGGGGCTGCTGAGAAATTGAAATTTGTGAATTTTTCCAAAAACGCAGAAATGATAAAAAGCACCTTCGGCGCAAAAAAGAAATTGAAGGAAATGCACGAAAACAGAGAAAAATACATGATAGTGGCAACAGGCGGTCAGGGGGAGCCCAACGCCACCATGTCAAAGATGGTCAATGGGGAGATTCCTTTCACCATACTCCCGGAGGACTTCATAGTGTTCGCCTGCGGGGTTATACCGACTCCCACCATACAGGCAAACAGGAAGATACTTGAGCACAAACTTCACAACCGCAAAGCCAGAATGCTCAAAGATATACATGTTTCGGGCCATGCCTCAAGAGAGGATCTGAGGGATTTGATAAAAATTGTCTCACCGGACATAATAATACCCGCCCATGGCAATATGCAAAAATTGGCATCTGCAGCAACTCTCGCATCAGAAATGGGATACCGTCTTGGAAAGGACGTCTACCTGCTGCAGAACGGGCAGAATGTGACTATAGAATGATTTGTCTATGAAGGATAAACAGTTATTTTCAAAGAGTTCATGGATGGTACAGCAGCAACTGCATCTATCCTCTCCATTCCGTTTTCTTCCCTCTCCCTCAATATTTTTCCATTGTCAATTTCATAGTCGCCTGCAGGCACATAGAAATGAAGAGTGACTTCAACACCCATTTCCAGGTCATTCTCCACATCTGCAGTTACAGTGCTAACAGAGCCGTCATTGGCAGAATATGTACAGTTGAGGCGATACAGAGGGATGGAATATTTGGGCTCCCTGTAATTGTATGAAACTATTTTTCCGTCATTTACCTCAATCAGGCGATAACCCCAGTATGCATCTTCAGCGCTCAACTCGCTTGCACAGGTGGTGGTTGTTATATAGAGAGTGCCGTTCTGCTCTGTAATATTATCGTAGTGAACATGCCCGTCGAAGACAGCGCTTACATTATATTTCCCTATCAATTCCAGCAGTTTCTCCCTCCCGGTATAGTTTCCGTTTTTCAGCAATGAATCATTTCTGGTATCCCATAGCGGATTGTGATGGAGCATGATGAACCTTGCCTTTGCGCCGGCAGACTGTCTGAGGTCTTTCTCAATCCATTCCATCTGCTCCTCCTGTATGTACCCTCCCCACTGAAGCGGCGCATAAGAAATTGCCCATCTGTCACTGGCGGGCCAGTCGTATGAGTTTATTGAAGTGAAGTGGTAATCGCCGTAATTGAAGGAGTAATAAAGTTGCCCGATGAATTTTTTCCAGAGTTTGAAACCATCCTGCCCTGTCTGAATATACCCGTCATGGTTTCCCGGGCACAGAAATGTGGGCACATCAAACTGCTGCAGTATCTTATAGCATTTTCTGTATTCCACAGAGTACTCAAGCGGATAAAGTTGCCCGAAAACAAGGTCGCCCGTTATTATTACAAAATCAGGGTTCAACAGGTTTATTTCCTCTACACTTTTTCTCGCTGCTTTCCAGCCTATGGTTTTGGATATGTCTACTGTCATGCCCCTTGGGTCGCCTATATGAAAATCGGTGAGATGGACAAAGGAAAAGTTGTTCTTGTATTCTTCGACCACAGAAACAGCCCTTGGCTCCTCCGCCTGGTATTTGCTACCGTCAGAATATGCAATTATGGTTATATTGTAAAGGTCTTCATCAACATTGGGAGGAACGTGGAGGTAAAGTGACCATAAGCCAGATGTTGAATTGTGTTCGGCATCCATGACGGAAAGGGAAAAACTTTCGCACACCATATCGTAAGCGGTTGATATTTCGCACTCCCACTGCTCAGGAGATTTATCGAAGTTCACCGTGGCAGTGAAGTTATCTCCTTTCTTTATTATAACAGGGTCTGAAAAAAGAGGATAAACAATCTTTATTTCCGAATTTGAGAATGTCGAGCCAACAAATGATTCATTTGATTCACGAAATACAGTTTCCATATGAGTTTCGGGGTTGCTAGAGGGAGACTGGTTCCCTGCAAGAGGAATGCTCCCAAAAATTAATATGAACGCCAAAAAGTACACTGTCTTTCTCATAACTTCATATCTTTAATTCATTTTTAATCTTTTTGCGGTTCATCACAATTGTAAAAAAGCGCTGTTACATTATATACTGATGAAGGTATGTCTTGGTGGGACTTTCAGCATTATCCATGAAGGACACGAAGCCCTTCTAAAAAAAGCGTTTGAATGCGGAGAAGTGACAATAGGCATGACCTCCGACCGTCTTGCAAGGGAAATGGGGAAAGAAGTAGCAAGTTACAATAAAAGAAAAGAGAGGCTGGAAAGATTTATCGCTGAAAAATTCGGCAGAAGCACAAGCATATATCCACTTGATAACCCCTATGGCACTGCCATTGACGAAGATTTTGATGCGATTGTTGTTTCTCCTGAAACAGTCAGAGGCGCTGATGAGATAAACAGAATCAGAAAGGCAAAGGGTTTGAAAAAACTGGAAGTGATTCTCGTACCATTCGTTCTTGCCGAAGATGGGATACCTGTTAGTTCCTCCAGAATAAGGAGAGGAGAAATAAAAGGCAAAAAAAGGCTGAGAGAGCTGTTTGTGAAAATTGAATCTTCGGATAGAAAAAAAATTGAAGAAGCAAAACACGCCTTCAAAAAATTCCTTCCCCATATTGAAATAAAATTTGAAGGCAGGTCAGCAAAAGCAGGGGCGGATTACACAGTAGAGTTTTCAGAAGAGGGATGTATAATTAAGGATTCATCTGGCTATGCAACTTCAGGAAGAAATGCAGAGGAGGCGCTTTCATTCCGTTTCAATCACTAACTTTTTATTTTGGTGAAATATTCACTCCTGAAAACCATAAACCAAGCGGGGATGGCCCAGCCTGGCAAGGCGCAGGATTGCTAATCCTGTGGTCGTTCGACCACGAGGGTTCAAATCCCTCTCCCCGCGCTTATTTTTAAATTTTCATCAATCTTGCCATCAGGGAGCATGTAATCTGAGTGATATACTCCTTTCTCCTCCAGACGATATCTCTCGCATCTTTTATAGCCATCTTTCTTTTTGCAATATTCCTCAACCCATCGGCTTTCAAGCAGCCCTTCATCTGTAAACTTTTTTATCGGGCATAACTCATACCATTTACATACCACAGCCTGTAAAAGTGGTTCTATTTAAAGTTTCTATTGCTCTCTATCGCTGCATTAACCTCTGCAGTGAGATTAATAAATGGTGGAGATACCTCTGCTCTCTTTTTAACTCATCTGCCAACTCACCTGCCAAAAATCCATCTCAGTATTTTCTCCAGCCACGATTCATGCAAATGATGCCCACCGCCGCCTCCGCCGCCCCCTGCTGCGCCTCCTCCTCCCCCGAGTTTCCGTCGCCTCCGCCGCTACCACCCCCTCCGCCCCCACCACCTGCTGACTGTATGATTTTTATTTTCATTGTTTTGCCGATTGTTCGGGCTCCTGTCACTATTACGTTATTCTCGCTGTCAACTGCAACGCCCCTCATGTAATCGTCGATGTGGTCTGTTACGCATTCGCCCAGAAACATGTCGAGTAATTTTTTGCCTGTGGAGAGAGAGTGAAGGGCTGCATAGTATTCTTTCTTGCCGTCCAGATATCCTGAAGTTACTATTTCTTCCCCCGTTATGCCTGCACCGTAAAGGAAACCTTTGGAAGTCCCCTGCTCTGCTCCCATTTCCCATAAAACATTGAAGTAGGGACCGAGTTTGAGGAGATAATGGCTCTCATCTTTCCCTGATTTTCCAGCAACTATGTATTCCCCGCCCGGCGGGTTGTATACAATGCATGTTGGCACTTTGTTTCCTGCCATCGTTATTTCCCTTCTTCTCAGCCCTCCGAGTGCACCGAATTTTGTTATCGTCAGGTCAAAATTTTCTTCGCTACCGCTGCCTGTAAAACCTGCTGCTATTGCATTCCCCTGAGAATCTGAAGTGATGCCCGTATAGACGGCAATCATGCCCTTCCTGCGTATCGACTTCCACATAATTCTGCCCGTGAGTCCGGAAATTTTCAAAACAACACCCTTAAAAAGGAGGGATGTGATGGAGCCGCCCCCGCCTGCCACAAATATATTGCCTTTCCCATCAACTGCAATACCCGATGCAATGTTTATCTGGAATGGAGAATATTTTCTCTCCCAGATGGCATTTCCGTCAGGGTCATATTTTTTCACATACATTATGCTGCTTGTACCTCCGCCTTCGGTAAAAGTTCCTGCAACAATGATATTGTCTTCGGCATCCACCGCAACATCAAAAAAATATCCGTATTCCCTGCCAAGAATATTTTTCACTGCAGGAGGTGCGACCGGAGTTGCTCCTTCGCTTGTATTAAAAAAATTGCATATCCCGGGCAGGTCAGCATCTGACCACAATTCTTTGCCGTTTTTATCATACTTCACGACAATCCCCTTATCCTCCCCCTGGTTCACTCCGCAAACCACAACATTGTCGTGGGAGTCGACTGCAGCCCCCATGTTGCCAGAGCCGCCTGCAAAATCTTTCTCCCAGAGTATCTCGTAACTGTACCCGTCCCCACCTGTGTTTTTATTATAGGGCATATTTTCACATACATATAATAAATCATGCGTTTAAAAGGTTTTTAAAAATTTCAGATTATACAGAGCGCAAATATCTTCGCATTCACGGAAAAATGTCCACAATGCATAGGGCACAGCAGGGACTTCATTTTCATCCTTCACCCATAAAAAATTAAATAGCGATGCAGATGCTATGATGTGAATATTTACATTGCTGCAAAATACCCTTTCCTGAGAGATGCAAAGGAATTTGTGAGGAGGGAAGGGGTTAGCACAGAAGAGATACTTCATGACCCGCTCTACCAGAGGGCAAGGGACATGGGTATGCAGCGCGTGAACGATGCAATTGAAAGAGGCATTGTGGGAAATTATGTGACTGCTGATGAGACAGATGCCCTCATGACCATCTTTTCATATCCTGTTGCAAGGATGATTGTTGCAAGCATAGGAAGTGATTTTTTGAGAGGGAGATATGCCCTCGCAGAGGCGAAAAGGGCGTATTCCAGCCTTACCGGGGAAGACGATGAATTTGTGCTGGGTGTGGCAAAGGAGTTTGGCATTAACGCCACAGATGGGCTGAAAATTTATTTTACAGATTATTTAAAAAATGCTCCTACGTGGAGCGATAAATGGAAACTTGTAAACATGCCGCTTAAGGGCGGATGGATCGGGCTCAAAAAAGTTGAGCTGGCAAGGCTTGTGCAGGAAAGCCTGAGAGAGAAAATTTACAACGAGCTTATTGACCTGCGTCCGCCCCCCAACATAAAAAAGGTTTTTGCAGAAGATGTTAACAGGATAAAGAACATGATGCAAAGAAAGGAAATGGAAAGGAAAGTTGAAATAGGGAAGGCAAGCATTTCCAAGTTTCCGCCCTGCATGCGCCAGTTGCTTGCCGCTGCGCAGTCGGGAGTGAATATCCCTCATGTGGGGAGATTTGCTCTTGTGAGTTTTTTACATTCTGCAGGCATGGATACAGAGGAGATACTTCGCCTTTTCAGCAAATCGCCTGACTATAATGAGGAAAGGTCGCGCTACCAGATCGAGCATATAACAGGAAAAATTTCGGGCACCGAGTACAAAGCACCCGGCTGCTCATCGATTAAAACATGGGGGTTGTGCCCCGTGGAAAAAATGGACGACATATGCAGGAAGGTGAGTCATCCTTTGACTTACTATCGCTATAAATGGAGGGGCAAAAAATGAATGATTTTCTGAGAAAGGCATTCCAGTCATATTATCTTGAGTCCAGAATCTGTTTTCCGGAAAGATTTTCAAGGAGGGAGTTTGCATTCATATTCTGGGGGGGAAAGCAGATGGTGAGGCATGTGTCTTTCAAGAGGAGGGACGAACTCCTTGCTGTACTGAGAAGAAGGGTACCAATGCATGCATACTATTCCTCTGCATATTACGAAAAGCCGGATGCCCCAACAATGATGGAAAAGAAATGGATGGGCGCAGATCTGATATTCGACCTTGATGCAGACCATCTCCCCGGGGCAGAAAAAATGAGTTATGAAGAAATGCTTTTTGAGGTGAAAAAGGAGTTGCAAAAACTTCTCTCCTTCTTAATGGACGATTTCGGGTTTGAGGAAAAAAACATGGGGGTGTATTTCAGCGGAGGGAGGGGCTACCACTGCCATGTCAGACACAAGGAAGTCCTTCATCTCGGAAGCCAGGAGAGAAGAGAGATAGTTGATTACATAACAGGCAGGGGGCTTGATGCAAAAGACATATTCAGAGAGAGAGTTGTGGAAACAAAAAGATATGGGGAACGGCTCGTCCCTGTAAAACGCCTTGAGATGCCCCAACCGGACGAGCCAGGCTGGAGAGGGAGGATAAGCAGAGCCATCATAGAAACAGTGAGGGAAGTAAAGGAAAGCAGCAATGGCATTGAAAAACTCATGAGTTACGGGATAAGCAGGAACAGGGCGGAAAAAATAATAGAAGGGCTTTCAGAGGAGAGGATGAAAAGGATTGAGGAGGGTATGCTCGACCAGTCGCCTGAAATAAGGCGGTTCTTTTTGAAAAGTGCTGTAGACGAAGTGGCAGTTTCCCTCTCCACAGGAAAACCCGATGAGCCCGTAACTGCAGATGTAAAGCGCCTGATACGCCTTCCTGGCTCACTCCACGGTAAGACAGGGCTCAGAGTGCAGGAAGTGAAAATAGATGAAATAAATGAATTCGATCCGCTTGAACATGCCGTTGTATTTGGAGAAGATGCTGTGAAAATAAATCTAACAAAACCCTTCAAAATAAAAATGAAAGGCGAGAGTTTCAACCTTGACCCAGGAGAAGTAGAAGTGCCAGAATATCTGGCTGTTTTCCTAGTTGGGCGCAAAATAGCCGAGGTTAAGTAGAATACAACATGAAGTTAAAACTTCTTCATTTCAGAGAATAATCTCTCTATACCTTGATTTTTTGAAATGACTATAAAATTATCCAGAGGTATTCCAAAGTATTCTCCATAATTTTTATCCTTACCTATTTCCCGGACTTTTGAAACCGGAATCCAATACCACACAGTGAAATGGTTGGTGATATCTGAAAAAACATACCATATGTTCAGACGATATTTTTCCTGCAATTTGCAATATCTATTTGTTTCGTCAACATTTATTTGGAATTCGGCATATTTCTTTGCCGGACTTTTATACTCAACATCTGTTATTATAAAGCCTATATTTGGGAGAAGAATGATAAAATCAGGTCTTCTTGTCATTTCTTCTTTAAAAGCATGAGAAAAAGTAAGTGCGTCTTGCTGTATATACCAGAATGGTATTTTATTATCGTTCAGCCACTCTCTAAATTTATCTTCGGCTAATCTTTCTTTTTCTTTGTTGCTTAACTTCATTTTCCATTAGCAATACAAGTTCACAATTACTTTTTAGCCTTTCCTTTCTTGAATTTTAGGCCGAAATATCCGCCGCCTGCAGCGAAAAGCACCACTATTAGCACTATAACATAAGTTGAATATTCGCCGCCCCTTGCCTCATGAGGATATTCAGTTGCGCCGAAAGGAGCATGCCCGCTAACCGTGCCTTTTGCCATGGAATCCGGCTCCTCCCAGCTGTATGCAGGAGACCACATGTGAAGATTCGGATCGCCGAAGTAGCACAGATTTTCTTTTATGTCCCACCACCACTGCTTGGTGAGGTATCCTATGCCTGTTGTCAGAATGCTGTCAGTGTATGCCTCTCCAACGCTTTTTCCGAGTGCGAGGTCTCTCGCAAACATTTCAGAGGCGAAAGCGCTGTACCATGATGTTTCCCACGGGTCAATAACCTGATAAACGCTTCCATGCCTTATCAACGTGAGATGAAGATATGTATTTGATATCAGGCAGGAGCCAGCGTTAAATCCTGCAGAATGGATATTTTTAAGGGCTTCATCAAGTTCATAGCCGGTATAATCCTTTGTCCTTAATCTTCCGAACAGGACAGTTATAACAACGCCATCATATCCGGTATTTTTTATTACAGGGATGTACTGGGCAAAAGGCAGGTCGCTCGCCCTTGCAGGAACAATATCAATTCCCAGCTTTTTGCTCTGGGAGAGGACATCAGGCTCCTCTGTGGAACCGTCGAGCCATCCTGGCAGATATATCTCATAACCCCTCCAGGGATTCGGTTCAACAGTGGGCAGACTTACATTCACCCCTGCAAATCCTGGTGCGCCATAGGGATTCCAGAATGCAATGCTTCCAGAATTGTGATGCCATCCATGGGTTGTTTCAAACCATGCAATGACTCCTTTATTAAGGTCCTCAACTGTCGCAGAGAAATTTGTGGAAAATGCCATATCATAACCTGATTTGTCTAGATAAAACGGGATTACTTCAGGCTCTGTCAGATCGGGCCAGTAGGAACCGTATTTGCCGTATTTTTCAAGTACGTTGCTGTCTATCGGGTTTGTTGACGGCTGGTCGAATGGAGTGATGCCATTGGCAGTTGTGTAATTGAATCCCCAGTACTTGCTTGCCCTCTCATTGAATCTGTAACAGTAAGTAATGTAAGAGCACAATATCGGATACTTTATCTGCTCTTCCTGACTTGGCTTCAGTATTTCAAGCATGCCGCTCGCTTTTCTGATACTCTTGCTCCCATTTATGAGAGCCACACCCTTATCGCTCAGGGCAGGATTTGCAAATATCACAGCGGGGTAAAATACGCCTCTCGATATCCAGTAGGATGTATCAACGGGAGTGCCTATTATTCTGCCCGTATTGGCAGCACCCACAAAAGACCTGTCCCATGGTATGCCTATATCAAATTGTCCCGCCACTGTAACTATGTTTTCCCTCTGCCCCGGCTTATCCAAGCCGAGCTGACCGAGAAAATCGTAAACTTCCTTGCTCGTGAGATACATTGCCGCCACGTTTGGCTCGTCATCTCTTATTGCATGCTCCTTCCACCAGTTGGTATGCCAGGTAACAGCCCTCGAAATCGGTGCGTCCATTTCAACAGCAATGAGGGGCGCCCCATGGTGTGCTGCAAGATATGCTGCAGGACCTATATACAGGGCACCTTTCTTCTCGCCTTCCGGCTTCAATTTTTCGATAAGCCAGTAACTCCACGGGTCTATTGTTGAGAATACTATATCATTTGAATCTGTCATTCTGTCGATTTCTTTATACATGGAGGGGAGGGTGGAATACGTCCTCTTTATGCTGCAAACCCCCTCCAGTTCGTCCCTCATATTAATCGAGGAGTGATTTCCTATGTCCACAAGGTAAATATTGTCTATTCCGAGTTTATCCACTATTTTCTCTATCTCGGGATTTAGTTTGTCAGGAGATGTGTATAGAAGTGGCGCATTAATTATGGATGCAATGACTGAGCCTTCAGCGGCATTCATTATATAATCTGCATCGTCCTCTTTCATGCCAACTCCCCAGGAATACTTAAGAGTGTAATCAACTGGCTTGTCAATATTACTCAACTGGACGATAACAGCCTTGTAATTCCCTTCTCCAAGTTGGTCAACATGAAGGACTTGCTGCTTTGTGACATTTGTTGAAATTGCCTCCCCAACGGGAACATTATTTTCATCAACTATTATCAAGCCGAGTTTTCCATCCCCATTCCAGCTTAAAGTGAAATCTGCATTTCTGCACATGAACGGAGGTATATCCGGGATGCTCACCTCACTTCCGGGGTACAGAGATATGTCAATGTAATATGTCACCCTGCCCATCAGTATGTCTTTCATTCTGTCAAGTATGGTGTCATGTCTATCCCCTATCAACCCCTTTGTGGGTATGTCAACAACAGCTGTCTTCCAGTTTCCAGGGGCATAAATATAACTCCCGCAGTCCTCATGGGGACCTATCATAATATTCCAGTTTTGCGAAGATGCTACCTGCATCAAACCTCCCTCATAATCGCAGTAAAGATGAAGGTCAGGATCAGCAGAAGGAATTGTAAGCCCACCCTGAAGCAGCCCCAAGGTTGCAACAAATGACAACGTGGGGAGCCAGCTCACCGAGGGCCATGTCAGGTTTGCCTTTATGTATTTGTACTCGTCGCCAACATAAAAATCATTATACTGTGGGGCTATTGAATCCTGCTTTATGGCGCTCTGCCGTATCTCTTTTATTGCTTTTGGTGACAATGTGCCCTTTACTGTGCCAGATGTTTTGTTGCCCTTCTCACCCATCTCGCCAAGTACTGCAACAACTGCACTGTCAGCATATGACCAGTCACTGAGGGCAATGCGATTTGCTATTTCAACAGGGTCATCCGAGTTTATACGGGTGTAGTTGCTTGCGCTCCAGGGCCTTTCGTTTCCCAGATTTATAGCCTCAATCTTCCCGAGTTTCTTCGTATACGTTATCCAGTCCTCCATGAAGTAGTCAAGCCCCTGCCTTCCGTTCAGGGAAAGTTCTTCTTTACTGAATTCCTTTGACGGCTCATAAAAAAGCAGAGGGTTTGAATAAATCTTATCTGTATTTTCATCATAAAAAACACTTGAGGGCACTGCAGCCATGTAGGCAAAGTCGTCCACATAACTGTTCTCATCAAACTTCACAAGCGTGACTTTATTCAACGGCACGACTTTTTTCCAAGAAACGCCATCAAAACCTGACGGCAACTCCCTCACATCCTGCCCATATGAAAGAGAGAGTAACGGCGTCAGAACCATCATTGCCACGACAAAAACCGACATTGACCATGTATACTTTCCCTGGAGTTTCATCATTTCACACTATCCAATATATTACATAATATATATAAGCATAATGCTTCAGTGTGAATGCCCAATCATCAAAAATAAATACCATGCCGCTAATTTGCGTTTGATGACAAACTTCAGTTATTCGAAACTTCGCAGCCTCGAAAATATGGAACGCCAATCTCCCGAACTCACAAACATAGGAAATGATTTCTACAAGGAGGTATCAAATTACATAAAAGATCTTGAAAAAAGGTTTGAGGAGGAAAGCGCTAAAAATCCCCACTCAAAAAAAATAACTCTCATATCAGACGAACTGCGCAACACAAAAAGGATATGGAAGAGCATATTTGAGCGAAGGGAGAAAAAAATCCTGCAGGCTGCACTCTCAGTTGCAAGAGGAAGTGACCACATACCAAAATTCATGACGGCGCAGGAGAAAATATTCTATGAGAATCTGCTCAACGTTCTTCGGGAAAACAGAAGTGTAATTTTGGGAGGAAAGGCGGATGAGAAAGAAAATAGAGAAGAGAGCAGCAGAGAGAGAACAGCAAAACAGACCCCTGCCCATACCCTAAAAAATCCTCAAAGCAATAAAGATAATGAAAATAGCGATGCTGCTGCAGACAAAAATGTTGTAATAAGGGTTCTCAAGGATGTTCCTCCATTTGTTGGAAGCGATATGAAAAATTACTCGCTCAAGAAGGAGGATGTGCTGACAATTCCTAAAGACAGCGCTGAAATTTTGATAAAAAGAAAGGCGGCTGAAGAAATAAAAACAGGGATTTGAGAATACGAATTGCCTTTCTCAAGTCCCTTCTTTCCAGTCGTTCATGTATTTCTTCTGTTCCTCTGTCAGGGTGTCTATTTCAACGCCCATGGCAGAAAGTTTCCTTCTTGCGCAACCTCCCTGTCAATTTTCTCGGGAACTGAATAAACTTTGTTCTCCAGATTTTTTCCTTCCCTCAGTATCCATCCTGCCACAAGCGCCTGATTTGCAAACGACATGTCCATGACCTCGCTCGGGTGCCCCTCTGCCGCCGCCAGATTCACGAGCCTGCCCTCGGCAAGAACATATATTTTTCTGCCGTCTTTCATCCAGTATTCCATGACATTTTCCCTCACTTTCTCCGCCCTTGTCGCAACTTCCTCTATGTATGGAACGTTTATTTCATTATCAAAGTGGCCTGAATTTGCGATTATTGCCCCGTCCTTCACGGCATCTATGGCGTTTCTGTCAATAACATGCTTGTTCCCGGTCACTGTAACAAATATGTCACCCACCTTTGCAGCCTCTTCCATGGGCATTACACGGAATCCGTCCATGACCGCCTCCAGCGCCTTTATCTCATCAACCTCGCATACAATCACATTGGCTCCCATGCCTCTTGCGCGCATAGCCAGCCCCCGCCCGCACCACCCGTAGCCTGCAACAACGAAAGTTTTTCCTGCAATAAGCACTGAGGTGGCACGCAGAATGCCGTCTATGGTCGACTGCCCTGTGCCGTAACGGTTGTCAAAAAAATGTTTTGTCATTGCATCGTTTACCGCCACGACAGGATACTCCAGTTTGCCCTGTGAAGCCATTGCCCGCTGACGGTGAACGCCCGTGGTCGTTTCCTCTGTCCCTGCTATAACATTCTCCAATAACTCCCGTCTTGTTGTATGAAGTGTTGTCACCAGATCGCCCCCATCATCCATTGTTATTGAAGGCTTATAATCGGCAACGCGGTTCACGCACCAGTAATAATCATCATGATTCTCCCTCCAGGCATAGACATGTATGCCATCCTCAGCCAGGGCGGCGGCAACAGCATCATTTGTGGAAAGCGGGTTCGAGCCTGCGAGAGCCACCTCCGCCCCTCCCGCCTTCAGTGTTTTTACAAGAACTGCCGTCTCCTTCGTAACATGGAGGCAACATGATATTGCCACGCCTTCAAGCGGTTTTTCTTTCTCAAAATCCTTTCGTATATCCATCAAAACAGGCATGTGCTCCTCAGCCCATCTTATGAGTTTATGCCCCTCGCCTGCAAGAGACATATCCTTGACCCTATAATTTTCATATCCGGCGTCATCTTCCATAGATGCAGAATGGCGCTTTCTTTATTAATTTTGCCTGTAAATTTGTCTGTTGTGTATGCTTATTACCTGCTTATTTCATCAAGTATGCCCCTCACCTTCTCCCTGAACTGCTCGAGGGTGCCTTCGTTTGTTATTATTATGTCAGCCATTGCAACAGCATTTCCAATCCCCCATGCCAGCTCCCTTTCGTCCCTTTTTCTCAAATCGTCAACTGAAAGCGAATCATCCTGTCTGCCGCGCTTCATCATACGGCCGTATCTTGTTTTGGGCGACGCATGCACAGCCACAAGAATGAAATCAGCCACATTTTTTTTGAATGTCTCAACCTCATCTATATTTCTTATTCCATCTATGATTACTATTTTTTCATTATTTTCATGCATTGCGTTTTCCTGCATCGCCCCATGTATCGCTTTGCCTGCTTCTCCCGTTCCTTCTTCCGCCCCTTCCATTCCTTTCGCATCTTCCATTTCCATCTCTTTCGCATTTGCTCCTGCCATCTCTTTCTCCAGTTCCTTCAATTTTGCCAAACATCGTCTTGCCCATATATCCATGCCTTCCTTCTCGCGCATTTCATTTGCCACAGCCCCAAGATTTCTGTCATTGAGGGGCATTCCCCTTCTTTTTACTTCTGCACGTACCTCATCCCCCATTCTCACAATATCGAATCCCGCCTCCTCCGCCACCCCCACCGCCTCCGTCTTGCCCGAGCCGGGCAAGCCCGTAAAAGCCACAACCTTCATGGAAATGGAATTGGAATTGATTATAAAACGGTTGGTGATTCACATACTTACTTTTGATATAACAACTGAGGGGGGCAGGTTCCCCCTTCCCTTTATGCTCTCCACCTCCACCACATTCACCCTCATGTCGCTTCCAAGTTTTTTTATGCACTCTTTTTTTATTTCCCCAGAGATGGTTTCCACAGGGGGATACGTATCCCTCAACTCCTCGTCTATGACAATGAAGACATTAACCTCATTCGGGCTCTCCTGTATTATCTGAAACTGCTTTATTTTGTTGGTATTGAACTTTTTCATCACCTCGCCCGGAATCCCTGTTATTGAAAGAGGAGGTATTATCTTCCCCGATGGCAGGACTATTGCATCAGCCCTCCTGCCCTCAACTCTGCCGATGAGTTCGGTATTTATCCCGCAATTGCATTTTTCATCCAGTGGTATGAGGATATCATTCATTCCGGTATAACGTATCACAGGCGTTCCCCTGCCGTAGAGTTTCGTTATGACAACATGTCCTGGCTCACCCGGTGCAACATCA